>CAZQJF010000008.1:0-17364 GCA_964593735.1 uncultured Streptomycetaceae bacterium
GTCGAGGAGAACCCCCGGCTCTGCGGCTGGGGCGCCGAGATTGCCTCGATCGTGGCCGATGAGTGCTTCTGGGACCTCGACGGTCCGATCGTGCGCATCACGACGCCGCACATTCCGCTGCCGTCGGCGGACGCGCTCGAAGACGCGACGATTCCTTCGGTCGAGCGGATCGTGCGCGAAATCCGGGAAAAAATGGATTGAGGAAGGATTGATGGATGTGATCATGCCCCAGCTTGGGGAAACCGTCGCCGAGGGGACGGTCACCAAGTGGTACAAGAAAGTCGGCGACACGGTGCGCGCCGACGAAACGCTGTTCGACGTCGAGACCGATAAGGTCAGCACCGAGATCCCCGCGCAAGCGAGCGGCGTGCTGTCGGAAATACTCATAACCGAGGGCGTCACGGTCAAAGTTGGTGCGAAGCTGGCGGTGATCCGCGAATCGGCATCGGCGCCGCGAACGATCGCGGATGCATCAACCAATGCTGCAGCGGCGCCGATAACGGCGGCCTCAGCCGCCGGTAGCGACGGGTCGAGACGACAAGCTGCCGGCCCGCGTGTGCCGTCATTGGAACGACGCGGCGCGGAAGAGAGACTCTCTCCGGTCGTGCGCAAGCTGCTCGCCGAGCACACGCTCGATCCGCGGCAGATAGCCGGTACCGGGCGCGACGGGCGCATTACCCGCGAAGACGTGCTCGCTCATATCGCCCAGCGCGGCGCGGCGCCGTCTGAGGCCAGGACCCAGGACCGCCCGCAGTATGTAACCGACGGCTCGGAGATTCAGCCGCTCAACAACATACGCAAGCGTACCGCCGAGCACATGACCAGGTCCTGGACCACGATTCCCCACGTGCTTCAGGTCGTGGAGGTGGACTTTTCGAAGGTGGACCAGGCTCGGCGCGCCGTCGGCACGCAGTGGAAGAACCGGGAAGGCTGGTCGCTCACGTATCTTCCGTTCATCGCGCACGCGATCGTGGCTGCGCTCGCAAAGTATCCGCGGTTGAACGCGAGTTTCAATGGCGACCATCTGGCCGTGCACAAGCGCATCAATCTCGGCATCGCCGTGGATCTCAACTTCGAAGGACTGGTTGTCCCGGTGTTGAAGGATGCCGCAGGCAAGACGGTCGCGCAGCTGGCGCGCGCCATCAATGACCTCGCCGCACGCGCGCGCTCGGGCAAGCTGCGGCCCGACGATGTGACCGGGGGCACCTATACGATCTCGAACAACGGCGCCTACGGCACGCTCATTACCGCGCCGATCATCAGTCCCCCGCAGGTCGGGATCCTGTCCACCGACGGCATACGCAAGCGGCCGGTCGTGATCGAAGGACCCGACGGCGACAGCATCGCGATCCGGCCGGTCGGCATGCTCGCGCAGACGTTCGATCACCGCGCAGTGGACGGCGCGTACTCCGGCGCATTTCTGAGCGAGTTGAAGACACGCATCGAAACGCGCGACTGGACGAAGGAACTTCAGGCATGAGCCATCGCGCGACGGTGCTGTATTTCGCGCTCACCGAGCTGCCCGGCTTCAGGCGGGTAAAGGTTTACGACGGCTCGTGGACCGAATGGGGCAATCTCGTGGGCGTGCCGGTGGAACGTTAAGGGGGGACGCAACGAGGGAATCCTGGTGAACGGCGAGAAGGACGCGCAGCAGCCGATCG
This sequence comes from uncultured Streptomycetaceae bacterium, assembly GCA_964593735.1. GTDB lineage: Bacteria > Pseudomonadota > Gammaproteobacteria > Burkholderiales > SG8-41 > SG8-41. The sequence goes on from CAZQJF010000008.1 coordinate 1,662, forward strand.
GGGGTGCTACCTTTCCTAAGCAAAGGATGAAGGATGAGGGATGACCCCCGCAGTGCGGGATTCAAGAGCAGGTCATCCTTCCGCCTTCATCCTTCATCCTTTGTTTCACCTACGGAGATATTCTGAATGGCAACGCCAAATATGAAGACACATCGTCTGGGTTGGATCGGCATCGGCCGCATGGGCTATGCGATGGCGGAGCGCCTGGCGAAAGCCGGCTGCGACATCACGGTATGGAACCGCACTCGCGCCAAGGCCGAGCCGCTCTCGAAATCCGGGGCCAAGATCGCGGACTCTCTCGTCGAGCTTGCCTCGTGCGACGTCCTGTTCACGATGGTATCGACCGGCAAGGACGTGAAGGAGGTGCTGTTCGGCGCGAACGGGGTGCTCTCGCGCAAGGACGCAAAACCGAGAATCGTCGTGGACAGCACTTCGATTTCCCTGGAGGAATCGGCTGAGATTCGGGCAAAGCTCAAGGCGGCGGGCGTCCAGTTCCTCGCCGCCCCCGTTTCCGGCAATGCGAAAGTGATCAAGGCGGGCAAGCTCACGGTGGTCGCCTCGGGCCCGAAGGATGCCATGGACGCGGTCACGCCCTATCTCGCGGCGATCGGCCAGGGCGTTTCCTACGTGGGCGAAGGCGAGCTCTCGCGGATCGCGAAGATCTGCCACAACGTGATGCTCGGCGTCGTCACGCAATCGCTCGCGGAGATCACTATCCTCGCCCAGAAAGCCGGGATGGAGCGCCATGCGTTCCTCGACTTCCTGAACAAGAGCGTCATGGGCTCGACCTTCACGCGCTACAAGGCGCCGGCGCTCGCCAACCTCGATTTCCACGTCACCTTCACGCCGGAGTTGCTGCGCAAGGATCTCGACCTGGGACTGGGCGCGGGCCGCGAATTCGGGGTGCCGATGCCGCTCGCGTCGCTGACGCGCGACATCGTGCAGACTCTGATCGGCAACGGCTATACTGACCAGGATTTCTCCACGTTGTTGCTGCTGCAGGCGAAGGCCTCGGGCATCGAACTCAAGCCGGAGCACGTGGAAGTGGGCGACGGACTCTCTTGACGAATCGGACTGTTATCGGGTCGTGAACGGAGCCGACGCGCGCGCCGCGGCGAGCTTCATATCGGGACACAGGCGGGATGAAAAGTGCGCTGCGAAATGGAAAGGCCCGTATCGTCACTTCCGGCGCGGGCAAGCGCTTCGGGTCTCTCGAGGTCTTTCGCGACATCAATCTCGAGGTCGGCGAGCGCGAGGTGCTGGCCATCATCGGGCCCTCCGGTTGCGGCAAGACGACGCTCTTGCGGTGCATGGACGGCCTGATTCCGCTGACCGACGGGAAGATCACGGTCGAGGACGAGCCGGTCACCGAGCCGCGTGAGGGCGTGGCCGTCGTGTTCCAGCATTTCGGCCTGTTTCCCTGGAAGACGGTGTTCCATAACGTCGCCTACGGGCTCAAGCTCGCCGGCGCGTCGCGCGCCGAAATCCAGCGGCGGGTCCCGGAATTCATCGGGCTGGTGGGGCTTTCCGGCTTCGAGCAGTATTACCCGTACCAGATCTCCGGCGGCATGCAGCAGCGTTGCGGCCTGGCACGTGCGCTGGCCGTGGAGCCCCGGGTGCTGCTCATGGACGAGCCGTTCGGGGCAGTGGACGCGCAGACCCGGGAGATCCTGCAGTTCGAAATGCTGCGCATCTGGGAGATGCGTCCGACGACGATGGTCTTCGTCACGCATGCCATCGACGAGGCGGTGCTGATGGGCGACCGCGTGCTGGTGCTGAAGGGGCGCCCGAGCGGCGTGCACGAGATAGTCGATGTGGACCTGCCGCGTCCCCGTACCCGCGCGACCCTGCTCGAACCACGGTTTGCCGAGCTGCGCGAGCACGTTTGGGGCACGTTGATGGCCGACGCGCGGCAGGCGGAGCGCGAAGTGACCCGGTAGCTTTTCCAACCCAAAGGAGGACGATCCATGGCACGCAAAAACTTTTCAGGCATACGCAGCATGAGCGCCGCCGGTGCGGCAGTGGCGTTGATACTGTTTCCGGCGCTCGGCGTTGCACAAAATCTGACCTTCGGCATTCCCGGCATTCCGCCGGTCTTCGCGGGGACGATCGCCTACGTGGCCCAGAACGAAGGCATGTTCAAGAAGCACGGCGTGGACGTGACGGTGCGGGCGTTCGAGACCGGGGCGGCCGCCTCGCGCGCGGTCGCCTCCGGGGAGATTGCCGTGGCGCTGTCCCCCTCGCCGCTCATCATCAGCCAGGTCGCCAACGCCGACGTGAAGCTGGTCGGCATCTGGGGCATGGAGCACCCTGACTGGCTGATCGGCTCGATGAACCCCGGTGCGACGTGCGCGAGCCTGAAGGGCGCGCCGGTGGGCGTGGATTCGGTGGGCGGCGCGCGCTCTATCGCGCTGCGCACCATGCTGGTCGCGTGCAAAATGAAGATCGACGACGTGCAGCAAGTGACGTTGAGCTCCAACGTCGGCGCCGCGATGGTGGCCGGCCAGCTCCAGTACGGCGTACTTCATATCGATGACATCCCGGTCATCGAGGCCGAGAGCAGGAAGAAGCTCAAAGTCGTTGTGTGGCAGAAGGACTCGCGTCCCGTGGACCACTACCTTTTGATGGTCGCCCACCAGGACCACCTGAAGAAGAACCGCGATGCCTACGTTCGCATCGTTGCGGCGATGATCGAGGCCGAACGCTTCATCCGCGACCCGAAGAACCACGCCAAGGTCGCAAAGCATGCCGCGCCCACCGGCCGCAGCGGCGAGATCGCCGTTCAGGCGCTGAAGCAGTATATCGCGATGGAGTTCTGGCCCAAGGACCACGACGGGCTCGCGAGGAAGAATCTCGAGACCGTCGGCAAGATCATGGTCAAGGTCGGCAACATCAAGGAGGGCAAGACGCCGGCGCCCTACGAGCGCATCGTAGACACCTCGGTGTGGAAGGACGCCAACGCGATGGTGACGAAGTAGCGCTGGCCGGTACTCTCGGGAAGCGGCAATGGGTCTGGAGACGCGCCTGGGGCGCTACGGCACGGTCGTGGCGAGCCTCATCGCCGGTGCGGCGGTGTGGGAGGCTGCCGGTCATGTCGCGTCCGCCGCTTTCTGGGCGCCCTTGTCCGCGACCCTGGAAAGCCTCGCCGCAACGGCGCGCAGCGGCGTGCTGGTGCGCCAGATCCTGAGCTCGTTCCAGCTCTACCTTGCCGGACTCGCGCTGGCGATCCTCGTCGGGGCTCCGTTCGGTCTTCTGCTCGCCCGCGTGCGCTGGCTGCGCGTCGCGCTCGAGAACTACATCATGATGCTGTATGCCACCCCGATGGTCGCGCTGATCCCGTTCATCCTGTCGATGATGGGGTTCGGCTTCGCGCCCAAGGTGCTGGTAGTGTTCCTGTTCGCCGTGTTCCCCGTCCTCTACAACACCGTCGAAGGGGCCCGCAGCATACGGCCGGAGCTGGTCGAGGTTGCGCGCTCTTTCCGTTCGAGCGAATGGCGCCTGTGGTGCGACGTGATGATTCCCTACACGCTGCCGTTCACCATGACCGGTATCCGCCAGGCGATCGCGCGCGGCCTCGTCGGCATGGTCGCGGCGGAGATTTTCCTGAGCCCGTCGGGCCTCGGCCAGATGATCATGATGGGCTCGCAGAACTTCGACACGGCAGGATTGCTCGCCGCGATCCTCATCATCGTGCTCCTGGGGGTCGGATTGATGGATTTCGGCCGCTTCCTGGAAGACCGGTTCGCCGCGTGGCGGGGGTACAGCCGGTGACTTCGCAGACTCTGGTGGCGGGCTCCGGCGCCGCAGCCCGGCCCGGTCCGCATGCATGGATCGCCTCGCCGGTTCTTTTAAAGGTCGCCGCCGGCGCGGTGCTGCTCGCCGGGTGGGAGGTCACCGTGCGCGCGCTCGCGCCGGCGTACGTCGCGAAGCCGATCGGCATTGCGTCGGTCTTCGCCCGGGTGATCGGCGACCCGCAATTCCTCGCGGCCGCGTCAGCGACCCTGTGGGCCGTGGTGCAGGGTCTCGCGATTTCGATCGTGCTCGGCACCGCGGTCGGATTCACGATGGGGCGCGTCGGCCTGGCGGAGCGCGCGCTGCGCTACTACGTGAACAGCCTGTTCGCCACCCCCATGGTCGCGATCCTGCCGCTGGTGACGTTGTGGTTCGGCTACAACGCCGACGCGAGGCTGGCCGTCGTTGTGTTCGCGGCGTTCTTCTCGATTGTGGTCAACGCCGCCGACGGCGCGCGCTCGGTGCCGCTCGAGTACCTCGAGATCGCGCGCTCGTTCCGCGCCCGCCCCCGGCATACCCTGTTCGATATCGTCTTCCCCTCGTCGTTGCCCTACCTGCTGGCCGGCCTGCGGCTGGCCGCCGGCCGGGCATTGGTCGCCGCCGTGGTGGCGGAGTTCTTCATCTCCATCCCCGGCCTGGGCTACTTCATCCTCTACAATTCCCGCACTTTCAAGCACAACGAGGCGTTCGTCGCCGTCATCGCGCTGGTGGCGGTTGGCGTGAGCGTCGAGGTCCTGATCAACTGGCTCACGCGCCGCTACCTGCCATGGGCGCGGAGAGATTGAGTTGACGCGTCGTCGAGGGCGCCGCCCGCATCGACTGCCTGCGTCCGCGCTGCCCGTCGCTGTGGATTCCGCATGATGGAGGCGGCGCACCGGGAGCTCCGGTCCGCCTTACAATAAGAGCCTGCACCGGACGCCCTGCGCCGGTTCGATTCCGCGCGTTGGAGCCGACGATCGGACCGGTGTTCAACGTCTCACGGATTGCTACAGGAGAATGCACCATGGCATCCAGGCAACGCATCAGTTACGTTCCGCTGGACAGGATGGCCCTGGAGATGCGCGCCGAGATGGAGCGCTGTGCGCGTGAAGGCACGCCTCGTCCCGAAAGCTCGGCGGTGCGTGCCCACGTGCCGGCCGCGTTCTGGTCGTTCGCAAACTCGTGGCGCGACATCTTCCATACCGGTATCTCCGATCACGCGGTGAAGGAATTGTGCCGCCTTTACGTCTCGCGCGCGGTGGCCTGCGAGTTCTGCGGCAATCAGCGCTCGATCAAGGCCTTCAGCGGCAAGCTCGAGGAAGCGCAGACCGACGACCTGGTCAATTTCGAGAAATCCGCGAAGTACACCGATCGCGAGAAGGCCGCGCTCGCCTACGCCGAAGCGATCACCTGGCGGCTGGATACCGACGACAAATTCTGGGACCGGCTCCACCGGCATTTCAACGAGCCGGAACTGGTCGAACTGGGATGTTTCATCGCGCTCACGATGGGCCAGCAGAGCTGGTTGAGGCTGCTCAACATCGATCATCATCAGGTGATGGCGGGCAGCAACGCTTCGATGGCGCCGGGCTTCGAGAATGCCGAGGCGCTGGCGAAATCGAAAGCGGCGCCCGACTATTGGGCAAAGAAGGAAGCTGCGCCCGCCAAGAAAACCGCCTAGGAGTGTGTCGGACTTTGTCCCGACACACTCCTTACGCAAAACCGCCCGCAGGCGAAAGCCACATCTGTGGCTTGATCAACTTCCGCGATTCGTCGGACGCTTATTGGGGCTGGACGAGATATTCGCCATCGGGGCCGGCGCGGGCCCGCGCTACCATGCCACCGGTCTCAAAGGCGTGGGAATCTAGATGAAGGATTGAGCCAGACAGGAAAGGTAATGGCAAAGAAACCAGGCAAAGCGGCAAAGAAGAAGGGCAAGGTCGAGCAGGTGAAATACCCGCGCATCGACGAGCGCGCGGCGGAAAATTTCGTTTCGCTGCAGGAAATCGTTGCAACGGCCCGGCGCAACCTGCCGCAGGCGCTGTGGGACCACCTGTCGGGCGGGTCGGATTCCGAGACCACGCTCTGGCGCAACCGGCAGGCGCTCGACAGCCTGGCGTTGCGGCAGCGCGTATTGGTGGATGTGAGGAAGATAGACATCACGACGACGCTGCTGGGAAGGAAGCTCTCCAGCCCCGTCTTCCTCGCGCCGGTCGGCGGATTCGTCGGCCTCGCGCATCCGCAGGGCGTCTGCAACGTCGCCCGGGCGGCCGTCGCCCACGGCACCACGGCTTTCGTCAGCACGGGGGCCAAGCCGGGCCTCGAGGAAGCGGCCGCCTCCGTCAAGGAACCGCTGATCTTCCAGCTTTACGTGCGGGCGGACCGCAAATGGGTCGAAGACATCCTGGACCGCGCGAAGGCGGCAGGCTACCGGGCGCTCTGCGTGTGCGTGGACCGCAACTACTACGGGCGCCGCGAGCGCGACATCATCAGCCGCGCCGCGGTTCGCGAAGGCTTCGGCGATCCCAGTTTCCAGATGAGCCTCAATTGGGCGGATCTCGTCTGGATGAAGGAGCACATGAAGGCGCCGTTGATCGTCAAAGGCGTCGCCACTGCCGAGGATGCGCGCTTGTCGGTCGAGCACGGCGCCGACGTCGTTTACGTCTCCAACCACGGCGGGCGCCAGCTCGACCACGGTCAGGCGACCATCGAGGTGCTGCCGGAAGTCGTGGCCGCCGTGAACGGCCGGGCGGAGATCCTGTGGGACGGCGGGGTGCTGCGCGGCACCGACGTCGTGAAGGCGTTGTGCCTGGGTGCGCGGGCGGTCGGCGTGGGCAAGCTGCTGGGCTGGGCGCTGGCGGCGAGTGGAGAAGCGGGCTTGAAGCGCATGCTGGAGCTCTTGGACCTGGAGATACGCACCGCCATGGGCCTCATGGGCGTGACCTCGCTCGCGCAGTTGAACCCTTCCTGGGTACGCCCCACGCAGCCGGTGCGGCCGGCAAGCCAGACGAACGGCTATCCGTGGTTCGAGGAGCAGAGAAAGCAGGGCAAACACCGATGAGCACCGATGAGCGCCGATGAGCACCGATAAGCGCCGGGCCGGCGCCCCGCGGCGCAGCCCCGTTCCGCGGCGCGCTACCGCTACCGCCGAACCTCGAAATCCGCCGTCCGTCACGCCGCTGAAGGTCGAGCCGCGCCTCAAGGCGATCATGGAGCAGGAGTACCCGCGGTTCTCGCGGGCTGAGTACGAGCGCCGCCACGAGGCTCTGGGCGCTGTGATGGAGACGGCGCGGGTCGATCACCTGTTCGTCGTTACGGAGAACCGTTCCGGCAACGCGCCGCAGTGGATAACCGGGTGGCCGGGAACGGTGGAGGCGTACGTGATTTTCAAGCCGGGCGAGCAGACCTGGATGTCGGTCGAATGGGTAAACCACTATCCGCTCGCCAGGAAGGTCGCCTTCGACACGGACGTCCACTGGGGAGAGCATCGCGGTTTCCTGAAGACCATCGAGGAGCTGCAGAAGCGCGGCGCGAAGCGCGTGGGCGTCATAGGCCCGCTGCGCGTCTCCAAATACCGCCAGCTCGAGCGGTCGTTCAAAGTCAGGCAGCTCGACGCCGAGTACACCGGGCTGCGCATGATCAAGTCGGAAGAGGAGCTCGACTGGCTGCGGCTGGGCGCGACGCTCTCCGATGCGGGGCTGGCCGCGCTGCTCGCGGAGACGAAACCGGGCCTGACCGAGCGCGAGCTGGCGGCCATCGTCGAGAGCGCCTACGTCAGGCACGGCGGGACCACGATGATTCATTACATCGGCGTGACCTCCATGGCGAAGCCGCATATCCACGTGCCGCCCCAGCACCACTCGCCACGGCGTGTGCAGAAAGGCGACGTGGTCTTTTGCGAGCTGTCCGCGTACTGGTGGGACTACGCGGGGCAGGTATTGCGCACGTTCACCGTCGGCGCCGACGCCACGCCGCTCTACCGCGAACTGCACGGGACGGCCGAAGCGGCCTTCGACGCGGTCACCGCGGTCGTCCGCCATGGCACGAAGATGCAGCAGATCATCGAAGCCGCCAACGTCATCGAAGAGCGCGGGTTTACCGTTTGCGACGATCTCATGCACGGATTCGGCGGCGGGTATTTCCAGCCCATCCTCGGGACCGGCAGCCGCCCGGCCGGGCCGCTGCCCGAGATGACGCTGGAAGAGAACATGACGGTGGTGGTGCAGCCGAACGTCACCACACGTGAGGAAAAAGGGAAGATGCGGGCCGGCGTGCAGGTGGGTGAAATGATCCGGGTCACGAAGTCCGGCTTTGAGCGGCTGCACAAGGCGAAGCGGGGACTCTTTCGGGTCGGGTGACCCGAAAGGATGAAGGCGGAAGGATGAAGGATGATCCCCGCAGCGGGAGCAATCTACCGCCAAGACGCCAAGACGCCAAGACCGCCAAGAAGGCCATTGAACGCGGAGGCGCGGAGGAGAGAGTATTTTGCGTTCGTCCCCCCATCCCGGCCTTCCCCCGCAAGGGGGGAAGGGGCGCTTACGTCCCTGACACCAAACTTTCCTCCCCCCTTTGCGGGGGAGGACTAAGGTGGGGGGGAAGCTCGCAACAGGATGGGTTCTTGAGACAGGCTCTAATCAAGTTCAGGAGATCTGCGATGAAAACGAATGACGGAATGAAAGCAACCCGGCGAGATTTCTTGCTGATTGCCGCGGCAGGTCTTGCTCTCGGCACGCTGCCGCAAGCGGCGCGGGCGCAAGCGGCCGCTGGAGCACCCCTGAAGATCGGCACGATCGGGTCGGGCAGGATCGGCGCTACCCTCGGTGAGCTTTGGCTGAAGGCGGGACACGAGGTCATGTTCTCTTCGCTCGACCTGGAGCACGACAAGGCATTGGCGGCGCGTCTGGGAGGCAAGGCCCGTGCCGGAACGTCCAAAGAGGCGGCCGCATTCGGCGAAGTATTGCTGGTCGCGGTGCCTTACGCCGCGCTTCCGCAGGTGGGCCGTGATCTGGGGAGCCTGCTCAAGGGCAAGGTGGTGATCGACGCGTGCAACCCCATCGTTGCGCGCGACGGCGATATGGCAGTCCGGGCCCGAGAGAAGGGCGCGGGGCTCGCTTCCGCGGAGTTCCTGCCGGGAGCACGTATCGTGCGCGCCTTCAATGCCGTCGGTTACGCAAGGCTGCCTGAGATTGCGCAAGGCAAGGGCGAGCGTCCCGGGATGCCGATAGCGGGCGACGATGCGAAGGCCATCGCGCTCGCATCGCGCCTCGTGCGCGACGTCGGCTTCGAGCCGGTGGTGGTCGGGCCGCTCGCGATGGGCAGGCACTTGATTCCGGGCACGCCGCTCGCGGGAGTACAAGCGCCGGAGAAGCTCCGGCAGATCGCCGCGACCTTGAACTGAGCCATCCCCATCTCATGTCCTTCTCCATTCCGAGAAGGACATCACGAATCGTCCCTCCCCCTTGACGGGGGAGGGATCAGAGGGTGGGGGTGAAGGAAGGAAAAGAAGAGCTTTCAACGCCAAGGACACGAAGGGCGCCAAGGGAGCAAATCGAATTAACCCCGGAGCCTCGTGAAAAACAATCGTCACCACTTCACCCTTCACCCTTCACCCTTCACCTGATTTCCATGGCAGACGACTTCCGCGTTATGACCTCAGGCGCCTTTACCGCGGCGCATCTGGAATTGATCCCGCAACTGGAACGCCTGACGAAGAAAACGATCGTTACGGCCTCGACGTCGGTAGGAACCGGTGAAAGTTCCATCCACAACAGGTTGAAACGCGGCGAAGTCGTGGATGTCGTCATCGTGGCCGATGCCCTGCTGCGCCAATTCATCGACGAGGGACTGGTTCTGGCGGCAGGCCATGCGCCCGTTGCCCGCTCGTCCATCGGCATGGCCGTGCGGGCGGGAGCGCCCAGGCCGGACATCAGCTCGGTCGATGCATTGAGACGGACGTTCCTGCAATCGAAATCCGTCGCGTATTCCGCCAGCGTGAGCGGCCAGTATCTGACCACCGAACTCTATCAGCGCCTGGGAATCGCCGACCAGATGATGAGCAGGAGCCGCGCTATCGGCGGAGGCGAGCGCACCGGCGCCGTGGTTGCGCGCGGCGAGGCGGAGATCGCCTTTCAGCAGATGAGCGAGTTGCTGCCCGTGCCGGGGATCGCGCACATAACGCCGCTGCCGCCGGAGGTTCAGAAAGTTTCGGTATTTTCCGCCGGCGTTGCCGCGAGCGGCCGCGATCCGGCCCTGGCTCGCACGGTGATCAATTTTCTCGCATCCCCGGAGGCGGCCCACGCCATCAGGAAAAGTGGTTTGGAACTCGTTACTTGAGGAGATACTGTTCGAGCTTCTTTTCATCGAGGTTGATGCCGAGACCCGGCCCGCCCGGTAACGGCAGACTACCCGAGGAAATATCGAGGCGCGTCGTTGCAACCGTATCCTGCACCTTGAGCGGACCCACGCATTCGAGCCCGGGCAGCACGTTGCGGGACGACGCTGCAAGCATGATCTCCGCGAGCGTGCTGGGGTCGAGCCCGAAGCCATGCCCGATAACGACCGGAAGGCCGGCGGCCTCCGCGGTGGCCAGCATGCGCGCCGCGCGGAGGATACCCCCGGCCTGCTTGATGCCGAACTTGACGAAGTCCGCGGCGTCGGCCTTGATGACCGCGATGAGACTCGCATGATCGCTGATGGATTCGTCTGCCATCACGGGTATGCCGCCTTCCCGGCGAACTCGCGCCAGTCCTGCAAGGTCGTCCCTGGGCGCCGGCTGCTCGAAAAGCTGCAAATCGAACTGTTTTACCATGCGGCAGAGTTTCAATGACGAGTCGGCGTCGTATTGCATGTTGGCGTCGATGCGCAGCTTCATCGCGCTGCCGACCGCTGCGCGAACCGCTTCGATCCGGTCGCGATCTGCTTCGATGCCGCTGCCGACCTTTATCTTTGCGGAGCGGAACCCCGCCTTGAGCCATTGCCGCGCTTCGGCCGCCGCTTCCTCGGGCGGAAGCTCGCCTATCCAGCCGTTGAATAGCAGGCTCGTCTCTACGGCGCCGCCGAGATACCCATAAAGCGGCACCCCCAGCCTGCGGCAGGTGAGCTCGACGCACGCCAGCTCCACGCCCGCGCCGGCGCCGGGCTGGGCAGGCGTGAGGCGATCCAGGATCTCGATCATGCGATTGATGTCGGTCGGGTCCTGCCCGACGATCGCAGGGGCGATACGCTCGCGTATCGCCGCGGCCAGCTCCGGACCGGTGTTGGGCGACTTGGCGACGCTCGAAGGGTCGATGCTGCTGATGCCGATAGTCCCGTCCGATGCGGTGAGGCGCACTACGACGCACTTCGTCGCGCTTTTCGAGACGCCTGCGCTCGTGAACGTGCCGACCAGAGGCATCGCCACGCCAAATACTTCGACTTTTTCAATCCTCAGTTTCATCGGGATTCCTCGGCAGGTGCAGGCAGCATGTTGCCTCGTCGCTGGCGCGATGGCAATGCGCCACAGTCAGCCCGTCAGGCGCTATCATTGCCAGGTTTCCCTCAAAGGATACTGCCGTGATCGTCAAACAGATCTGGACCGCCAATTCCTATCGGAACTTCAACTACCTGATCGCCTGCGCCGAAACCGGGGAGGCCCTGGCCGTCGACCCGCTGGATCACGAGAAATGCCTGCAGGCCGCGAAGGCTGCAGGCTGGAACATCACGCAGATCCTGAATACGCACGAGCACCGCGACCATACCGGCGGAAACGGGCCCGTGGCGCAAGCGACCGGAGCGAAAATTCTCGCCCACAAGAATGCCAAAGCGAAAATCGCCGACATGTCCCGCGGGCTGGGCGCGGGCGACGTCATCAAAGTAGGAAAGACTGTGGAGCTCGAGGCGTTGGACACACCGGGCCACACCATGAGCCACGTGTGCCTGCTATCGCACACTGACGAGCCGGCCCTGTTTTGCGGCGACACGTTATTCAATGCTGGCGCCGGAAACTGCCACAACGGCGGCCACCCCGCAGAGCTCTACAAGACGTTCTCGGAGCAGCTTGCCAGGCTTCCCGAGAACACCTCGATCTATCCGGGGCATGACTACATCGAGAACAACCTGCGCTTTACCTTGAGCCGGGAGCCCGACAACAAACGAGCCCGGGAGATGCTCGAGCGGGTGAAGGGCCAGGATCCCGACAAGGCCCTGGTCTCGACGCTGAGTGTCGAGCGGGAGGTCAACACCTTCTTTCGATTGTCCAGCCCGAGCGTCATCGCGGCATTGCGCGAAGCGTTTCCCGATCTTCCCGACAAGCCGGATCAACGCACGGTGTTTCTGAAGCTGCGCGAGCTGCGCAATTCGTGGTGACGGCCACCCGGTCGATCTATCAGCGCGGTCTCGACGGCCCGGTCGCGGGCCCCAACCGGCGCGGGACCGGGCGCGTGGCAGTGATGGGGGCTGGCGCGTGCGGAATCTGCGCCGCGAAATACCTGCTCGAGGTTGGCTTCGATGTCACCGTGTTCGAGATCGGCGGACAGATCGGCGGCATGTGGTGCTACATGAACGACAACGGGCGCTCATCCGCATATCGCACCCTGCACATCAACACCTCGCGCGGCGTCACCCGCTTCAGCGATCTCGATTTCGATGCCGCCACGCAGCTGTTCCCCGATCACGCCGATATGCATCGCTACCTGGTTGCATACGCCCGGCACTTCGGCGTTGCGCCGCACATCAGATTCCACAGCCGCGTGACGCAGGTCCGGCCCGCTTTCGACCGGGAGACCGAATCGCCACGGTGGGAAGTGCAGCTTGCAACCGGAGTGGCCGAAGTCTTCGACGCCGTTATCGTCGCCTCCGGCCATCTGAGCAAACCGCTGGAAATCCCGGAGTTCAAAGCGTTCACGGGCGAATACCTGCACGCGCACGACTACAAGGCGCCCGAGCCTTATGTCGGCAAACGCATCTGCGTGGTCGGAGTCGGCAACAGCGCTTGCGATATCGCCAGCGACCTCTGCGTGACCACGCCGCGCTGCGTGCTGGTGGCTCGTTCGGGCGTATTGATACTCCCCAAGCTGATGTTCGGCCGCGCCTTCACCGACATCACCGCCCGGATCCAGCGCCCGTGGATTCCGCGGAGTCTGCGACGGCGTATCACCCGGTTTCTGACCTGGCTCGCGCACGGCGACCTCACCCGTCTCGGATTCAAACGCCCAGATATGCTCTCTCACATCACATCGAACGCGACGGTCGTGACCGACATCGCGTACCGCCGGATCGAGGTAAAGACCGGTATCGAAGCCATCGAAGGCAGGTCGATCCGTTTCGCGGACGGCACGAGTGGAGAATTCGACGTGTTGATCGCCGCGACCGGCTACGCGATCGACCTCGACTTCATGCCTGCGAATGTGCTCCAGGCCGCCGACAACCAGCTCGACCTGTACATGCGCATGGTGCCGCCGGAGTGGCCGGGTCTGTTCTTCATGGGATTCTTCAATACCGATACAGCGCTCAACATGGTGTTCGAACACCAGGCCCGCTGGGTCCGGGAAATCCTGCTGGACAATGCCCGGCTGCCAGGCGCGTTCGCGATGCGTCAGGCGATCGCCGGGCGATCCGCGTGGTACGCTTCCCAGTACAGGCAGTCGCTTCGCCATTCGATCGAAGAGGAGCACGTGCGCTACCTGACCGATCTGAAGAAAACCTTGAAGAGCATGGTGAAGCGGCGCGCGGAGGCGCGACAGTCGGCTGAAGCGGGCTAACAGTCGGTTGAAATTCTCCGTTCGCGCTGAGCGTAGCGCCGCAGGCGCGGAGTCGAAGCGTGCCAACTACCTGATTGTAAGCCGTTCATATTTCGACTCCGCTTCGCTACGCTCAATACGAACGGTTCTTTTGGCGATTTTCAACAAACTGCTAACTATCGGCGATGGGGTCAATGATGCGCAGGCTATGCCGGCCGATCGGCCGCGCCCTCTCTTGGCCCCGGGGCGGGGTCCGGCAACCTGGGAGGTTTCGCCCACAGGAAAAACAACGAGCCCAGGCCGGCCAGCACCGCCAGGATGGTAAAGCCCGCGCGGTAGTCTCCGGTCCAATCGGCGAACGCACCGGCCAGAATCGGCCCGCAGATATTGCCGAATACCGTGATCAGAGTCGACAGCCCCATGATCATGCCGATGGAGTGCCGGCCGAAGTAATCGGCGCGGATCGCCTGCATGAAAGGGCCGCGCAGACCCCAGGCCGTGCCGTGTACCAACACGGAAAGCACCAGAATGACCGGGCCGGTGGCATAGGTGAGCATGAGCAGGCCGGCCGCATGCAGCAGCATGCAGGCGGCGGAGACCAGGCGTTTGTCGAATTTCTCGCCGATCACCCAGCCGAGCATCACGCCGACGAATTGTCCGACCGTGACCAGGATGAACACGAGCGTGGCCTGGGCGAGCGAGTAGCCCAGGCCCTCCTTCATATGCGTGATGGCGTGCACGTTCACGGCCGACACCACCAGCAGCGAGCAGGCATGGCCGAGCGAGATCAGCCAGAAAGCGCTGGTGCGCAGCGCTTCGCGCGCGGTGAACGTTTGCTGCGCGGGCGCTGCGGCATGCGCGGTGTCCCTGGGGGCGGGCGGCAGGCCGTCCATGGTTTCGCCGTGATCCTCCGGGCGGCTGCGGATCACCCGTGCGAGCGGCCAGCCGAGCACGATGGCGATGACGCCCGATCCGAAGGCGGTCGCCCGCCAGCCAAAGTCTTGAATCGACCAGGCAATGAGGAACACGAAAAGGCCGCCGATCGCACCGCCGAACTGGAGCGCGGAGAGCGCGCGCGCACGGCGCTTTTCGAACCACTGAATGATCGCCACACTCATGACAAAGTTGCTGAACATGCTCGAGCCCAGCGCGATGATCACGAACGTCGCGTAGAAGCCGGCCAGCGTATCGATCCGGCTCAATAGCATGAAACCGATGCCGAACGTAACGACACCGGCGCGGACGATGCCCTGCGCCCCGAAGCGGTCGACCATCCAGCCGAGCACCGGGCCGAGCAATGCGGTCTCAGTCGATTTCAGCGCGGCTGCGCCGGAAACCGCGGTCTTGCTCCAGCCCCGGTCCTCGATCAGGACCGCAAGGTAGATGCCGAAAGCCTGGTTCAGCAGCAGGCTCTGCAGAAACTGCATTGCGCCGCCGGCCACTACGATGCGCCAGCCGTAGAAAGACTTCATCACCCCGGTGCGTGGTCCTGGCGCCAGGCGTAGGTGATGGCCCAGGCGTCGCCGTCGCGCTCGAGACAGACCGCGGTGCCGTTGCCGGGCTTGAACTCGACCACCTTCCGGGTTTCGTCGCCGCACACCAGGCGCGAGGCCGAGCGCAGCAGGTAGTCGATATGTCCGCACATCATGATATCGCCGCCGGCCGCGGCGATTTCCGCCATGAAGGGCGCGACCGGATCGCCGGTATTGACCGGGTAGGCGGCCTTCGCGGTCTTGTCCTTTGCGCCGAGCTTCGCGGCGATGCGCTCGGCGGTGTCGATGGTCCACTGCTTGTCGCTGTGCAGGATGCGCACGGGCGCGACGCCGAGCGCTCGCAGGCGCGTTCCCAGCCGGTCGGCCTGGTCGCGGCCCAGCGGGCTGATATGGCGCTGCGGGTCCTGCTCGGCCGACAGCGCGTCAACGTGATGCACGAGATAGACTTTCATGATTTCTCCGCCCTTTTTATCTGATTCTTCCGGAGAGCCATCTCATACCGCGAACCGGGAGGCAGGTCAATGGCACTCCATCCTCAGCCCTTCCCCTGAGGTGAAGAGTGTACCCACCCGTCGCACGGCCCTCGCGACCTCATCACCTCAT
The DNA here is from genome assembly GCA_964593735.1 of uncultured Streptomycetaceae bacterium. Taxonomy (GTDB): domain Bacteria; phylum Pseudomonadota; class Gammaproteobacteria; order Burkholderiales; family SG8-41; genus SG8-41. The sequence goes on from CAZQJF010000008.1 coordinate 17,245, forward strand.
CACCAGCGCTGGCGACATCACTTCATCACCTCCATCCGGCCTTCCTTCACTTCGTCACTTCATCACCAGCCTTCGCAGGTAGAATCCCTGCACACAATCCCTTATTCGACCTTTCAATAT
>CAZQJF010000009.1:0-11246 GCA_964593735.1 uncultured Streptomycetaceae bacterium
GGCAAGGCGGAAGGCGGAAGGCGGAAGGCGGAAGGCAACGAGGCAAAGCCGCGGGGGTTTTCCTTCATCCTTCATCCTTCATCCTTCATCCTTCTGTTGATCTGGGCGGGCGGCTTCGGATTGAAACAGGTCGCGTGGACCGAGCCGACGGGAGCGCCCGTGACGGTGAGCCTGATCCAGGGAAACATCCCACAGGAGCTCAAATGGCGCGAAGACCGGCTGCGCCAGACGCTCGATACCTATCTCAAGCTCGCCCGCAGCGCCACGGGCCGGCTCGTCATCCTCCCCGAAACCGCGCTGCCGCTGTTCCTCGATCAGGTTCCCCCCGATTATCTCGAAGCGCTCGCCGCGCAGGTCCGGAGTAACCACGGCGACATGCTGATCGGGGTTCCCGAACGCCAGCCCAACGGCGAATATTTCAACACCGTGGTATCGCTCGGCGCGTCGCCCACACAGTCTTACCGCAAGTCGCATCTCGTTCCGTTCGGCGAGTTCATCCCCGTCCGGCCGGTGCTCGGCTGGCTCGTCAGCGTCCTGGCGATACCGCTGCAGGATTTCTCGCGCGGCAGCACCGCGCAGCAGCCTCTGGATGTGGCCGGCCAACGCGTGGCGGTGAACATCTGCTACGAAGACGCGTTCGGGGAAGAAATCATCCGCCAGTTGCCGGCGGCCACGTTGCTCGTCAACGTCAGCAACGTCGCATGGTTCGGCCGCTCGATCGCCCCGCCGCAACACCTGCAGATATCGCAGGCGCGCGCGCTCGAGACGGGACGCTACATGCTGCGCGCCACCAATACCGGCGTGACCGCAGTCATCGATCCGCGGGGCGTGGTCGAGTTCGCCGCGCCCGAGTTCGCCACGGCCGTCGTCACGCGCGAAGTGCGCGGTTACCTCGGCGCAACGCCGTACGTGCGGTGGGGAAACTATGCGCTCCTCGCACTTTGCGCCGCGCTGCTTGTCCTGGCGGTCACCGCGGGGGCTCGCCGCGCGCGGTGACGCGCATACCGCCACCGGCCGTATCCCTGTAAAATTCGGGAGTTACGGAGAATTTCGCGTCGTGCCGACGTTTCAGCAAATCATCCTCAAGCTGACCGACTACTGGGACCGGCGCGGTTGCGTGCTGTTGCAGCCGTACGACATGGAGATGGGCGCAGGCACCTTCCATACCGCGACCTTTCTGCGCGCCATCGGCCCGGAGCCATGGAAGGCGGCCTACGTGCAACCGTCGCGCCGGCCGAAGGACGGCCGCTATGGCGAAAATCCGAACCGCCTCCAGCACTATTATCAGTACCAGGTGGTCATGAAACCCTCTCCGGACGACCTGCAGGAGCTCTACCTGGGATCGTTGAGGGCGCTGGGCGTGGACCCGCGCAAGAACGACATCCGCTTCGTGGAAGACGACTGGGAGTCGCCCACGCTGGGCGCATCCGGCCTGGGCTGGGAAGTGTGGCTGAACGGCATGGAAATCACGCAGTTCACCTATTTTCAGCAGGTAGGAGGGCTGGAGTGCAAGCCGGTGCTGGGCGAACTCACCTATGGGCTGGAGCGGCTGGCGATGTACCTGCAGGGCAAGGAGAGCGTGTACGAGCTTAACTGGGTGGACGGGATCAGCTACGGTGACGTCTATCTGCAAAACGAAGCCGAGCAGTCGAGGTACAACTTCGAGCTCGCCAATACCGACATGCTGTTCGAGCACTTCCGCCAGTACGAGTCCGAGGCGAAGCGCCTGATGGAAGCACAATGCGTGCTGCCGGCCTACGAGATGGTGCTCAAGTGCTCGCATAGCTTCAACCTGCTCGATGCGCGCGGGGCGATCTCCGTCACCGAGCGCGCCGCCTACATCGGCCGTGTGCGCACGCTGGCGCGTCTCATCGCGCAGGCCTACTACGACTCGCGCGAGCGGCTGGGTTTTCCCCTGGTGAAACAGCGGCCGACAAAAAAGAAGGCCCGCGCGTAGTAAATGCGTGACGCTCAGCCCTCACGAGGTCGACAATCGATGCCGAATCGCAAGACCGCCAGGGCCGCCGCCCCCAATACCCTGCTCGTCGAGCTGCTGACCGAAGAGCTGCCGCCCAGGGCGCTCGCGCGGCTGTCGCACGCGTTCCGCGATGCGCTGGTCGAGGATCTCCGTGGGGACAATCTGCTGACGCCGACGAGCCAGGCGAAGGCATACGCGAGTCCCCGCCGCCTCGCCGTTTCCATCTCCGGTGTTCTCGCAAAGGCGCCCGACGCGGCGATCGAGATCGCCGGACCTTCCGTCAAGGTCGGCCTCGACGCGGAGGGTAAACCCACGCAGGCCCTGGCCGGCTTTGCGAGGAAATGCGGCGTCGCCGTCGACGACCTGGTGCAGATCGACAGCGCCAGGGGCAGGGTGTTCGCGTGCCGCAAACTGGCTACCGGCGCGAGTCTCGATACCAATCTCGGGCTGAAAGTGGGATTCGCGCTGGAGAAACTGCCGGCGCCCAAGACCATGCGCTGGGGCAACGGGGACAGCAAGTTCGTGCGGCCGGTCCACGGGCTCGTCATGATGCATGGCGCGCGGGTCGTGCACGGCGAGGTGATGGATGTCAGGAGCTCCAACCGGACGCTCGGCCACCGCGTCCTCTCGCGGGCGCCGGTCAGACTCAAGCATGCCGATGACTACGAACGCGCGCTGCGGCAGGAAGGGAAGGTCATCGCGGATTTTGGCGTGCGCAGGGCGGAGATCGCGAAGCAACTCGATAAGGCGGCCGGGCGCACCGCGGTGCTCGTTGCGGGCGACGCCCTGCTCGACGAGATCACGGCGCTCGTCGAAGCACCGGCGGCATATGCGGGCAGGTTCAGCCCCGAGTTTCTGGATGTGCCGCAGGAATGCCTCATCCTGTCGATGCAGCAACACCAGCGCTACATCCCGTTGCGCGACAAGACCGTCGGCACGCTGCTCCCGCGATTCCTGTTCGTGTCGAATCTGCCGACCATGAGTCCCCGCGCGATCATTCATGGAAACGAGCGCGTGCTGCGCGCCCGGCTGTCCGACGCCAAATTCTTCTACGACCAGGACCGCAAATCGCGGCTGGAAACGCGGATCGCCCGGCTCGCCCACGTCGTCTACCACAACAAGCTCGGCAGTCAGCTCGAGCGGGTCGAGCGCATACAGCTCCTGGCGGGCAGGATCGCGCGCCTGACGGGTGCCGACGATCTCCTCGCCGAGCGCGGCGGCCGGCTTTCCAAGGCGGACCTGCTCACGGAAATGGTGGGAGAGTTCCCCGAGTTGCAGGGCATCATGGGCCGCTACTACGCCCTGTACGACGGCGAGCCCGAAGAGGTCGCCGAAGCAATTGCGGAGCACTACCGCCCGCGCTACGCCGGCGACAAATTGCCGGATGGAAACGTCGCCATCGCCGTGGCGCTCGCCGACAAGCTCGACGCGCTGGCCGGATTGTTCGGCATAGGCCAGGCCCCTACCGGCGACCGGGATCCGTTCGGCCTGCGCCGCGCGGCCCTGGGCGTTATCCGTATCCTCATCGAGCGCGACCTCCCGCTTTCGTTGCACGATGTCATCAACGATGCCGTTGCCGGCTACGATCACAAGATCGGGGACGCCCACACGGATCTGGCGATGTTCATTCGGGATCGACTGAGCGGATACCTGAGGGAGCGGGGCTATTCGGCGCTGGAGGTTGACGCGGTGTTGAGCGTGGAACACGTCCGGATCAACGATACCCTGCGCCAGCTCGAAGCCGTCCGCGCTTTCAACCAGCTACCCGAGGCGCAGAGTCTCTCGGCGGCCAACAAGCGAGTGGTCAACATACTGAAACAGGCCGAGACTAAGGGCGAGAGTTTCGCAAGCGTCGGCATCGATGAACTACGGGAGCCGGCGGAGCGTGCGCTCTTCGAGGCGCTTGCGGCAGCCTCCCAGCAGGCCACTTCGCTCTTCAAGCAGGGCGATTTCACCGGCTATCTCAAGACCTTCGCGATCCTGAAGACTCCGGTTGACGCCTTCTTCGATTCGGTCATGGTCATGGCGGATGACCCCGAGGTGCGCAGGAGCCGGCTGGCGTTGCTGGCGGATTTGCGCCGGCAGATGAACCGCATCGCCGACATTTCCAAGCTCGCTACATGAAAAGGGTGGCTGGTGGCTGGTCAACCCGTCCGCCCTACGAGCGCTGCTACCACGGGCAAGGACTCTCAGCATGAGCACGCAAAGCCAACCAGGCACGAGTAACGAGCCACGAGTAACGAGCCACTCATGAAACTCGTCATCCTCGACCGCGACGGCGTCATCAACCTCGACAGCGACGCGTACATCAAGAGCCCTGAGGAGTGGCGGCCGGTGCCGGGCAGCCTGGAAGCCGTGGCGAAGCTCACGCAGGCCGGGTACCGCGTCGTGGTGGCGACGAATCAGTCAGGGATCGGGCGCGGCCTGTTCGAGATGGCCGTGTTGAATGCGATACACGACAAGATGCACCGCGCGGTGGCGCAGGCCGGCGGGCGCATCGACGCGGTCTTCTACTGCCCGCACAGCCAGGAGTTCAACTGCGCGTGCCGCAAGCCGAAGCCGGGCCTGCTCGAGGAAATCGGCCGGCGGTTCAACACGGACCTGAAGGGCATACCGTTCATCGGCGACGGGATCCGGGACCTGCAGGCCGCCACCGCCGCCGGCGCGCAGCCGGTCCTCGTGCTGACCGGCAAGGGCGAGAGTACGCGGCGGCAAGGCGATCTGCCTGCGGGAACGAAGATATACGCCGACCTCGCTGCAGCCGTGAAATTCATCACTGCATGAGTGCCGGCGCCGTCCTGCGCTCTGCGCTGTTCGGGCTCGTACAGATCGTCACCGTCCCGCCGTTTGCGCTGCTTGCGCTCGCCACCTTTCCGTTCAAGCCGCTCACGCGCTATCGCATCATCACCCTCTGGTCACGGTTGATCGTGCGCGCGGGCGAACGGATCTGCGGCATCCGTTACCGCGTGCACGGCGCCGATCGCATTCCGCGCCCGCCTTTCATCATCCTCGCCAACCACCAATCGGCCTGGGAAACACTCGCCTTCCAGGTGATCTTCCCGCCGCAGGTGTGGGTGGTGAAACGGGAGCTGCTGTGGCTGCCTCTGTTCGGCTGGGGGCTCGCGATGCTGGCGCCGATTGCGATCGACCGCGGATCCGGCCGGCGGGCGCTGCGGCAGATGCTGGAACAGGGCCGCGACCGGCTCGCCCAGGGCTTCTGCGTCGTCATCTTTCCGGAAGGCACCCGGGTCGCCCCGGGAGAGCGTCACGCATATCACGCGGGCGGTGCATGGCTTGCGGCACAGACCGCCACGCCGGTGATTCCGGTAGCTCACAACGCCGGTGGCATATGGCCGCGCAATGCCTTTCTGAAGCGTCCCGGCCTGATCACCGTGAGCGTTGGCGAGCCGATCGCGCCTCAGGATTTGTCGCCGCACGAAATCAACCGGAGGGTCGAAGAATGGATAGCGGCGGAAACACAGCGCATGGGCGCTCCGACCCAGCCGGCATGAGCGGTATACTAATTCCCGCCCATGCGCGCCGTTCTCGCCCTGATCGTCCTTGCCGTATCCATCTCCGGGTGCGGCTACAAGGCCCCCCTGTACCTCCCCAAGCCCAAACCCGAAGCGCAGAAACCGGCGCCGCCGCCCTCCTCTCAGGAAGAAGAAAAGAAATGAGCCGCGGTAAATAAGCAAGGCTGTGGTGACCCACTTCGACTACAGGAACGGGAATCTGCACGCAGAGGCGGTTCCGCTGAGTGAAATCGCAACGCGCTACGGCACGCCGTGCTACGTTTATTCGCGCGCGGCGCTCACCGATGCTTACCTAGGCTTCGAGGCGGCATTCGCGGGGCGCGACCACCTGGTCTGCTACGCGGTAAAGGCCAACACCAACCTCGCCATCCTGAACCTGCTCGCGCGGCTGGGCAGCGGGTTCGACATTGTTTCCGGCGGAGAGCTCGCGCGGGTGCTGGCCGCGGGAGGCGATGCCCGCAAGACCGTCTTCTCCGGCGTCGGCAAATCGGCGGACGAAATGCGCCGGGCCCTGACGGCCGGTATCCTGTGCTTCCACGTCGAGTCGGAAAGCGAGCTCGAGCGGCTCGAGTGCATCGCGGCCGAGACGGGCAGGACAGCGGCGATCAGTTTGCGTATCAACCCCGATATCGATCCCCGCACCCACCCTTACATAGCCACCGGCCTGCGGGAAAGCAAGTTCGGGGTGCCGTACCAGGAGGCCCTGGCGCTGTATCGACGCGCCCGCGAGCTTCCGCACCTCGCGATAGCGGGCATCGGCTGCCACATCGGATCGCAGATCACCGAACTGGAGCCGTTCGTCGCGGCGCTCGACCGCACGCTCGAGCTTGCCGACCGGCTCTACGCCGAGGGGATGGCGGTCGCTCACGTTGATATCGGCGGCGGCCTGGGCATCCGCTATCGCGACGAGTCTCCTCCCGACATCCGCGACTATGCCCGCGCCATCACCGGCCGGCTCGGTGCGCGCGCCGTCAAGCTGCTGCTCGAACCCGGCCGGGCGCTGGTTGGAAACGCCGGCATGCTGCTCACTCGCGTCGAGTACCTGAAGCACGGCGCGGAACGGAATTTTGCGATCGTCGACGCCGCAATGAACGATTTGATGCGGCCGGCGCTCTACGGTGCGTATCACGAAGTGCTTCCGGCCATGCACCGGGACGGCAGCGGCAAGTCTTACGAGATCGTCGGTCCCGTGTGCGAAACGGGCGATTTTCTTGCGCACGACCGCACGCTCGTGGTGCGCGAAGGCGACCTGCTGGCCATCGGGTCTGCGGGCGCTTATGGCATGAGCATGAGCTCAAACTACAACACCCGTCCGCGTGCCGCCGAGGTCGTCGTCGACGGCGGTGAGCTCCACCTCGTGCGCGAACGTGAAACGGTCGCCGAGCTGATGGCGCGGGAATCAGTCTTGCCGTGAGCGCCGAATCGCGTATCGTTTCTCCGTGGCGAACGTTTTCGCCGCCGCTCACCGCCAGATGGCTTGTTGCGACAAACGCACGGCCCGTACTCCGGGATCACGATTGCGGGGCCCGGATGTTGGAACTTTCGCCGCACTAGCATAGAATGGATGCACCAAGCATACGTTCCGAATGAAATTTCCGGGACGGAGCGCGCAGCAACGCAAGTTGCTCACGTCATGCGATGGGGTGCGAGGCAAGAACCGCACGGACGGTGCCTGAGTTAACTTTAAAGGAGAAGACGAATGGCAGCGAAGAAAAAAGCAAAGAAAAAAGCATCGAAGAAGTAGTAGCAAAATTACGGGAGCCGGGAAGATCCGGCTCCCGTAACTTATTCAGCATTACGTGATCAGTACGAACCCGGCGGACAGCCCGGTTTCGTTGAGTTTTTTACACGCCCCGACTTTGCGGGATAGTTGCAGGCTGTCGCAGCAATTCGTTCCACGCCGTGGGCGTGCAGGGCGATCCGCCCGGAGCGGAATTTATGAGGTAAATCAATACCTTATTTCTTAGCCTGTCGGCCCCACCCCACGAGCAGAGTCGGTTGCGCGTGCCCGCAGCAACGGCTCAAATTGCCACGTCCGACAGGCTAAGGATTCAACTGGCGATGAATCGCGGTCGCCACGCGCAGCAGCTCGGTCTTTTCGACTTCCCCCGACAGCGCGTAACCGAGCTTGTGGTCGAGCCAGTAAAACACGCCCACCCCCTTCTCCTGCGCGAAACGGAACGCGGTTTCGCGGCTGTCGTCGGCATTGACGCGGACATAGAGCGTGAGACGCTGGCCCTTGCCGTCCTGATACATGAACTGCGCCACCGCTCCACGGTCACCGGGCAGGAGCCGCCCGCCAACGAGCGCGTAGCCCAGAGTGCCGAGATGCGGCACCTTGAGCGGCGTTCCCAGGCGCTTGGATAGCCACGCGACGAGGTGTCCTTCCTGATCGGCGCCGACTTCGACCGGATGGCGCACTTCGGGGCTGTACACGATGTGCGCGACGGCGGCGCGGCGCGCCCAAGCCGGGGATTCCAGCCGACGGTCCGTGTTGTACGCATGCAGGTGCCAGCCGATCGCACCGCCCAGCAGCAGCAACCCTGCCGCCGCCGCGGCATACCGGTAGAGCGGCCGCCCGCGCCTGAGGGTTCCAAGACGAGCCGGCACCGGCTCACCGAGTACACCGTCGAATTCGCGGCGCAGCGCGAGGAGCTGTTCGCGATACGCGGCGATGCGCGCCGCGTCGCCCGGATGCTCGGCAAGATACTGCTCCACCGCTGCGGCGCGCGCCGCGGGCAGCACGGCGTCGAGATGAGCGTGCAGTTCGGCTTCGGTAACGGGCGGGACGCTCACTCTACTACCCTCATTTCACGGCCCTCATTTCACAACCTTCAGCGAACTCATGCCGGCCTCGCCGCCGAGCAGGACGCGCAACCGCTCGCGTCCGCGGGACAGGCGCGACATGACGGTCCCTATGGGTATGTCCAGGATCCGCGCCGCTTCGCCGTAGGTGAACTGCTCGAGACCCACGAGCAGGAGGACGGCGCGCTGCTCGTCGGGGACGCGGGCGAGCGCGTTGGCGAGGTCCCGCACTTCCAGCCAGTCCGGATCGCGCCCTTGCAGCGCCTCCGCATCGGGATTCGCCTCGAGCGCTTCGTGCTGGTGGCGAGCACGCGAGCGCGACTGATTCACGAATATATTGTGCATGATGGTAAACAGCCATGCCCTGAGATCGCTTCCGTGCCGCCACAGATGAAAGCGGCTGAGGGCACGCTCCAGCGTATCCTGCACGAGGTCGTCGGCGGCGCTGCGATCACCGGTGAGCGCGCGGGCATACCGCCGCAGTCGCGGAATCTGTTGCGCGATCAGGGCGTCGTGATCGTTCACGCCCCTGCTACCGGGTCAACAGTCAAGCGTCCGCTCCTATTCCCAGCAGCCTCCCGGGTTTGGACCCCCCGGGCCTGTCTTCCCTCTCCCTCCGGGAGAGGGATTGAGGGTGAGGGAAAACGGTCGTATAGCGAAGGTCCATTCTGTTATGGATCTCAAACAAGAAAGACGGTCGCGAGGCCCAGAAATATGAAGAATCCCCCGCTGTCGGTGATGGCGGTGATCATGACGCTCGAACCCAGTGCGGGATCGCGTCCCAGCTTCTGCATGGCGAGCGGTATGGCCACCCCCATGACGGAAGCGAGCAGCAGGGAGAGAGCCATCGCACCCATCATCACCACTCCGAGCTGCCAGCTATGGTAGATCAGGAACGCGAACAGCCCGACGATACCGCCCAGGATCAATCCGTTCAGCACGCTCACGCCGATCTCCTTGGCGAACAGCTTGCGCGCGTTGCCCGCCGCGATCTGGTTGAGCGCGATGGCCCGCACCAGCATGGTCGTCGTCTGGTTGCCCGAGTTGCCGCTGATCCCCGCGATGATCGGCATCAGGGCCGCGAGCGCCACGAGCTTGGAAATCGAATGCTCGAACAGCCCGATGACGCGGGATGCAATGAAGGCCGTGACCAGGTTCACCGCGAGCCACGCCCAGCGGTTCCTGACGCTGTTCCAGACCGACGCGAAAAGATCCTCTTCCTCGCGCAGCCCGCCCGCGGACAGCATATCGCTGTCGGTCTCCTCCCGGATGTAGTCCAGCACAGCGTCCACCGTTACGCGGCCGATCAACTTGCCCTCGGCGTCGACCACCGCCGCGGACACAAGGTCGTAACGCTCGAATGCATTGGCGGCGTCCTGCGCCTTCTCGTCGGGATGGAACCTGATGGATACCTGCCGCATGACGGAAACGACCTGCGTATCCGGATCGGTCACGAGCAGCCGGTCGACGCGCACCAGCCCTTTCAGTTTGCCGCCGCGGTCCACGACGAACAACTGGTCCGTGTGGTCCGGCAATTCATCGAGCTGGCGCAGATAGCGCAGCACGACTTCCAGCGTAACGTCCTCGCGGATGCTGATCATGTCGAAGTCCATCAGCGCGCCGACCGTCTCTTCGGGGTAGGACAGCGCCGCTCTCAGCTGCTCGCGCTCCTGCGGCGTCAGGGACTTGAAGACATCCTGGATCACCTCGCGCGGCAGGTCGGGCGCGAGGTCTGCGATCTCGTCGGTATCGAGCTGCTCGGCGGCGGCGACCAGCTCTTGTTCGTCCATGTGCGCGATCAGCGTCTCGCGCACCGCGTCCGAGACCTCGAGCAGGATCTCGCCCTCCCGTTCCGCCCTGACCAGCTCCCAGACGATGAGCCGCTGTTCGAGCGGCACCGACTCGAGTATGTGAGCGACGTCGGCGGGGTGCAGCGAATCGAGCAGTTTCTGCAATTCCACCAGGTGCAGCTTGTGCACCAGGTCCTCGACCAGTTCCAGGCGCGGTCCCTCCGGCGCGTGGACGAGGTCTTCCGCGAGCTCGTGCTTGCGCAGGAGCTCGGTCACGCGCTCCACGCTGTCCTTTACGCTCGGGCGTATCTTGTCGGCCTGGGACATCGCTAGCCTGGATTTTTCACCGCAGTTGCGTACCTACGCACGCGCCCCCGGGAGCTGCCGCGTTATATCAGTTGCAAGTCTGATGTTGCGGAGGAGGCGTCGCAGGCAGATTCTACCGTGAGAGGGCGTAGACGTTCATTTGCCGGCTTCCATCTTCGAGGAGCCGCCCGCCGAGCCGCCCAACTTCAAACTGTTCAGGAGCTCCCTGGTTCCCAGTTCGCCCTCTACAAAAGAGTTGAAAGACAGGCTTACACGGGTATGCCTGCTGGTTAATTCTTCCACGCCGTGAGTGAGATAGGAAGGAAAAAGTATCAAGTCACCCGTGCCGACACTGAAAAACCAGGAATCTGCCGTATACCAGTTCTGTTCCTTCTTTCCTACGCTTATTCCGGCAGCAGGAGGCGTTCTATAAAAGTAAATCTTATCGATGTCTTTGATTGCGCTTATGTAAAGCACACCGCTGACGAGACTATTCGAATGAAAATGCCGATGGTGAGACTGACTGGGCTGGGTGAAGTTTATCCATGACTGGGTAATGTAAAACTCAAGCTGCGGGTTGAGAGAGATTATTTTCCTGGCAAACTGCTCTACGTGCGTTGCGATGAACGATCGGATCGACCCCATTTCAGCAGCGTCGAGAACATAGGTGTCGACGCTTCTGGCGTTCAGCACATTTGCGCAAACATTGTCCTGCGACTGTTTGAAGAATCTCAGCTCTCCTTCCGTAAATTCTCTGGCGATATTTGTCCTCAGTACCGGTGTTGGGAAGATCGCCTCCCACGTAATCATCATTTGCCCCCGTAGCTTGTTTTG
>CAZQJF010000009.1:11346-14626 GCA_964593735.1 uncultured Streptomycetaceae bacterium
AAGCGTCCAATCCATGTCCGCATTCCTGAGCAGGAAGCTCGACCAGGCGCACGAACACTTGAAGAAGGGCGAAGCGGCCCGCGCCCGGTCCCTGTGCCAGGAGATTCTGCGGCAGGCGCCCCGAAATCCGGATGCGCTGTATTTGCTCGGGATGACGCAGCTCGCGGAAGGCCGGGCGCGAGACGCGGTGCCGCCGCTGCGACAGGTCCTCATGGCCGCTCCGCGTCATGCCGCCGCCCTGGAGCATCTCGGTCTGGCCCACCTGATGCTCGGCGAGTTCATCGAGGCCGAGAACGCATTGGCCAGCGCCGCGGCATTGCCCGGCGCGCCGGCTTCGGCGCTCATGAGGCTGGGTATCGCGGTGCTCGAGCAGGGCAGGCCCGCCGAGGCGCTGCCGGCGCTGCGGCGAGCCGTGGCGCTGGATCCGCGTGACGCGACCTGCCATCTGAACCTGGGACGGGCGCTGGCGCATGCGGGCGAGATGGCGAGCGCGCAGGAACATTTTCAGACCGTCCTGCGCCTCGCCCCCGGCCAGGCCGACGCCGCATTCAACCTGGGCGTCATTGCCCTGCAGCGCGACGAACTGGATCAGGCGCGCCTATGGTTCGAGCGTGTGCTTGCCCAGTCACCCCGGTATGTCGATGCAATGGTCAGTCTCGGGATCGTGCTGCAGAAGCAGTCGCGCCTGGATGAGGCCGCCGACTGCTTGCGCCAGGCGCTGGCGATGGAGCCTGCGAACGCCCGGGCGGGCAACGACCTCGCGCGCACGCTGGCGCTCCAGGGAAGGCCCGAGCAGGCGCGCGAACAGTACCTGGCCGCGCTGCGGACCGACCCCGGTTTAACCGCGGCGCGCGAAGGCCTTGCCGCCGTCTGCCTCGCGCTGGGGCGGGTGAGCGAGGGGATAGACCACCTGGAAGCAACGCTGCAAGCCGAACCCGACAACCACAACGCCCGCTCCGCGCTGGCGGGCGCCTTGTTCGAAAACGGGCGGTTGGACGAGTCCGAAGCCGCCGCGCTGCGCGTGCTCGCGCTCGACGCTTCCGCTGCCGCAGCGTATGGCACGCTCGCCAACGTTTACATCGTGCGCGGGGAACTCGACCGGGCCGTCGCCACGCTCGAGTCCGGGTACGCGCATACCGGCGCCGGCAACCTGCTGGGCGTGCTCGCATACCAGCTGCGGCAGACATGCGACTGGCCGAAATGGCATGAGGCCTGGGACGCGATGGCCCCCGGAATCGAGGGCGGCGCAGCGTTGGGCAGCCCATTCTGGCTGTTGTGCGAGCCCACCAGCGCCGGGCAGCAATTGGCCTATACGCGCCGCTGGGCGCAATCGCGCTTTGGCCCGGTAGTGCCGGGCACGGAGGCTGCCGGTAATCCCCCGCGTGCGCATCCGCGTCTGCGCATCGGCTATCTCTCCTCCGATCTGCAGGAGCACGCCGCGGCTTACCTGATCGCCGAAGTGCTCGAGCAGCACGACCGGGAACGATTCGAGATTTACGCCTATTCCCACGGGCCGGACGATCAGGGCGCCATGCGCCGGCGCCTGCGCGCGGCGTGCGAGCATTTCACCGATATCGCCTGGGAGCCCGATGACATTGCCGCGGAGCGCATACGGAGAGACGCGCTGGACGTGCTGATCGATCTCAAGGGCTATACCGCGGGTGACCGGCTGACCATCATGGCGCGCCGCCCGTGCGATGTGCAGGTCACCTGGCTGGGCTATCCGGGCACCACGGGCGCCGCCTTCATCGATTACCTGATCGCCGACGCCTTCATCATTCCCCCGGAGCGGGAGTCCGACTACTCCGAGCGCATCGTGCGCCTGCCGCACTGCTACCAGCCGAACGATCGCAAGCGTGCGGCGGCGGAGACATTGAGCCGCGCGGAGTATGGCATCCCCGATCGAGCGTTCGTGTTCTGCTGCTTCAACCAGACTTTCAAGATCACGCCCGACGTCTATGCCGTCTGGATGCGGCTGCTCAGGAGCGTGCCGGACAGCGTGCTGTGGCTCGTCGACAGCAATCGCTGGGCGCAGCGGAATCTGCTCGAAACCGCGCAGACGCGCGGCGTGGCCGCGGAACGGCTCGTTTTCGCGCCCCGGTTGCCCTATGCCCGGCATCTCGCCCGCTACCGTGTCGCGGATCTCGCGCTCGACACGTTTCCCTATACCTCGCACACCACTCTCAGCGACGCGCTATGGTGCGGATGCCCCACCGTGGGCTTGTGCGGAGAAACGTTCGCCGCGCGGGTTTCAGGCAGCATCCTCACCGCCGCGGGCGTGCCGGATCTGGTGACCTACACCCTCGCCGAGTACGAGCAGCTTGCCCACCGGCTCGCCGTGCAGCCATCGTTGCTCAACGAGTTTCGCGCCCGCGTCGCGCGCGCGAGAAACGGCTCGCCGTTGTTCGATTCTGTGACGTTCACGCGCGACCTCGAGCGCCTGTACCTGCAGTTAGCCCGCACGTTCCACACGCACTGAGGCGGCGGTTTTTTCTGCGCCGCGGCTCCGATCGACGTCGGGGATGCGGGCTAACTTTATGGGCAAACAGGCGGTTTCAAGCCAATGGGTACCGATTACAGCCTGTCGGCTCGGCGATAATCAAGAGCGACAAACCATGCGTTCACGTCACGCGCTCATGGAACCACGTCCGACAGGCTAGCCATAAAAAAACGGGCGCCGAAGCGCCCGTTGTTGCCGAGTCCGGCGAATGTAATGCGTTTAGAACCGGTGCCGGATGAGGAAGGCGTACGCGTCCGTGTCCTGGCCTGCGAACAGCGGCGAGCCCGTATTGCCGATAGCTCCCGCGGCCGAATTTCTGTCGTTTTCGACCCGCACGTAGCCCAACTTGACCGACGTGCGCTTGGAGAAGCTGTACCTGTAGGCAATTGTGTACACCTCGCCGCCGGTGTCGCCGTTGTGCCCCAGAGTACCAAAGTTGTTGGTCGCGCCGCCGCTGCCGGCGCCGCCGACGGAAGCGCCAGTACCCTTGGTATCCCAGGCGTGCGTCCATTGCGCGTGCAAGCTATGGGGTCCGGCAATCGCCCACTCCACGCCCACCGTGCTCGTCCTCTTGCCGGTATGGGCGCCGGGCGCGGTCTCCCACTTCCGGTCGAGGTAGGTGGCGCCGACTTCCACGCGCCCGCCGAAGGTGTAGGAGATGGAGGCGCCCCAGCCCCTGTCGTCGACATCCGCAGGAGCGCCAATGTCGTTGACCCCGCCGAATTGCTTGTGCAATTCGTAACCCGCGCCGATGCCGAGCGGGCCGGCTCTGTAGATACC
>CAZQJF010000009.1:14726-17297 GCA_964593735.1 uncultured Streptomycetaceae bacterium
GGCTGCCAAAACCTGGAAGCCGCCGAACATCGGGCTCTCGTAGTACCCCAGGCCCATCTCACGGCGCTTGAAGCGCTGACGCGTTCCAGCCACCGTATAGTCCGTTCCGCCGGAACCGCCGAAGGCCACGAACGACGTGCCCAGGATGCCGGTTTCTTCCGCGCCGGCCGTGCCGACGTTCAGGGCGCGCTTGAACGGTGTATCCCACTTGCCGAAGTAGACGTTGCCGAAGCCGCCCTTGAACCCGACCGCGCTGTTGCGCGTGCACCAGCCCCTCTGGTCGATGCCGCGGATGTCGGCCGAGCTTTCGCACTGGAACCACGCCGACAGATTGCCGCCGAGCTTCTCTTCGCCGCGGAAGCCGATCGCGCTGCCGCCGGGAGTATCGTTGTAGTCCGAACGCCCTTTTCCGTCGCCACCATCGGCAACGCCCCACTCCATCGTGATGTTGCCGTAAATATTCACCGTGCTGCTCTGCGCGAGTGCGGCTGCCGGCGCAACGAACGCTCCCGCGACTGCCGCCGCCAATAGTTTTTTGTGCATGCTGAATCTCCTTTAGAAGTTTGATTGCGCCAGGGCCAATCGCATCGCGTGTTTGCGAAAATCCCGATACGCCCCTCCCTACCGGCAGGGTTGACGCTAGTTTGCAGGAGAGCGCTGCGCGGGGGCAACATTAATGCGAACTTTTCCTCGTAATATCAAGCCGGTTGTTGCACTCGCGCAACAGATTTTCGTTGAACATCCGCGCGCGCCGCTGAGAGAACATTTTATATGTGTAATCATCATGTTATGCGGACCGTGCCAGGCCGCCGATGGCCCAGCCCGACAAAGGGGGCGGGGTATGGCAGCGATATGGCTCAAGGGTCCCAACACGGTGCCAGCCTGATACCCCGTTACAACCCGTCGGCCGGGCAGTAGCCAGGAGACGGCTCATGCGTTCCTTCGGATCGTGCGACGCCAGGTCCGACAGGCTGCTGCGGTAGAATTCTGTATACCTCCCGCGGAGTTATCGATTGGCGACGAACACCCTCGCGCGCGAATGCCGGCCGTGCACGGCCTGTTGTGACGGCTGGCTGCAGATCCGCGTCAATGGCGTTCCCGTTTTTCCCGGCCGCCCCTGTCCGCACAGCACGGGCTCGGGATGCAACGACTACGAGCATCGCCCCGTCGATCCGTGCGTGCGCTTCATTTGCGGCTGGCGGATGGACGGGAGTCCGTTGCCGGACTGGATGAAACCGCACAATTCCAAGGTCATCGTGTTGTTCGACCAGCAGACATGGCGCGGATACCCGGTCGATGTCGCGGTTCCGGTGGGCAGGCGGATACCGCCGCGGGCGCTGAAATGGCTGCAGCAATTCGCGGAAAAAAACAACCGCATGCTGCTCTATTCGGAGCAGATCGTTGAAAACGGCGTGTACACGAAGCAGCAGTCGGCTTTTGCCTTCGGCCCGCCTGAATTCCAGCAGGAAGTGGCCGAGCGCGCGAACCGCGGCGAAAAGCTGATCTAGCAGCCTGTCGGACTTGGGTTCATCAACGGGTGGTGTGAATGCATGGGTGATCGCTCCTGGTTCGGTCGGAGCCGACAGGCTGTGTGGAACCCAAAGTCCGACACACTGCTAGCTATATCCCGAGCCCGCCCAGCTGCTTCTCGGGATAGCGCGTACCGGCCGTTACGTTGACCGGGAACGCTTTCGTCAGCGTGTCGATCTCTTCCTGCGTCAACCTGACGTCCGTCGCCGCGCAGTTCTGCTCCAGGTAGGTGCGACGCTTGGTGCCGGGTATCGGCACCACGTCTTCGCCCTGGGCGAGCAGCCACGCAAGAGCGACCTGGGCCGGCGTGCATTTCCTGGCCGCTGCGATTTTTTCGAGCGGCGCGAGCAGACCGGCGTTCTTGCCGATGTTGTCCTGGCTGAAGCGCGGATGCTCGCGACGCCGGTCCTTGGGCAGCAGCGCGTCGAGGGTTTTCATGGTGCCGGTGAGAAACCCCCGCCCCAGCGGGGCGTACGCCATGAACCCGATGCCGAGCTCGCGGCACGCCGGCAGAATCTCCTGCTCCACGTCCCGGCTCCACAGCGAATACTCGGTTTCCAGACACATGATGGGGTGCACCTTGTGCGCGCGCCGTATCGTTTGCGCTCCCGCCTCCGACAGCTGAAGAAAGCGAACCTTCCCCTGCTCGACCAGCCGTTTCATCGCGCCTACCGTCTCTTCGATGGGCACGGCCTTGTCCATGCGGTGCATGCCGTAGATGTCGATCACGTCCACGCCCAGGCGCTTCAAGCTCCTGTCGCAGGCCTGGGGGACGTAATCGGGATGCCCGCCGGAGAGCGCGGGCGCACCGCCGGCATCGCCGCGCCCGGCGAGGGCGAGATTGCCGAACTTGGTGCCGATCAGCACCTTGTTGCGCCTGCCCTTCACGGCTTTGCCGACCAACTCTTCGTTGACGCCGTTGCCGTAGGCGTCGGAGGTCACCATGAGGTTTACCCCGAGGTCGACCGCCCGGTGCACGGTCGCGATCGACTCGTCGTCGTTGGGCTCGCCGTAGCTGATCGACATGCCCATGCAACCGAG
>CAZQJF010000010.1:0-16740 GCA_964593735.1 uncultured Streptomycetaceae bacterium
CGACACGCTGCTAAATGCAAAACCGCCCGCAGACTTGCAACAGAGCGGGGTGAAAGGACCACTTTGGCTGTCAATAAGGACATCACGGCGTCGAATTCATGCACTCCGAATCCAATTGTGTGGCTTCGCCTGCGGGCGGTTTTGCGTAAGGAGTGTGTCGGGACAAAGTCCGACACACTCCTAGTGTCCCGGGTCGGGACACTCGCACCTGCGCATTTGCATTCATGACTATCGTTATCACCATAGTTGCCTTCCTGGTGGCGCTGGGCTCGCTAATCGTGATTCATGAGCTCGGGCACTATTTCGTGGCGCGGCTGTGCAACGTCAAGGTGCTGCGCTTTTCGGTGGGTTTCGGCAAGGCGATATGGATGAAACCGCTCGGCGCCGACCGCACGGAATGGGTGGTCGCGGCGTTTCCCCTTGGCGGGTACGTCAAGATGCTCGACGAACGCGAAGGCGCTGTCGCACGGGAGGACCTGCCGCGCGCATTCAACCGGCAATCCGTCTGGCGGCGCTACGCGATCGTGGCCGCAGGCCCCATCGCGAATTTTCTCCTGGCCATCGTCCTGTACTGGATCCTGTTCGTTTCCGGTATACCCGGCATCAAGCCCGTGGTCGGCGATACACCGCCTGCGACGCCTGCGGCGCTCGCGGGCTTCGCCACCGGGGACGTGATCGTCAGGATCGGTGATGAACCGGTGGCGACGTGGCAGGATGCGCGCTGGTTCCTGCTGCAGCATGCCGTGCGGAAGAGCGCGGTGACGATCGAGGTGCGCGACCGCCGGGGCGAGATCGCAGGACGCAAGCTGGATCTTTCCGGGCTGACGGCGGCGGACCTGGACAGCGATTTCCTGCGCGTGCTGGGGCTCACGCGGTTTCAGGTCGCGTTGAAGCCCGTTATCGGCAACGTCATCGCCGGGGGTGCGGCCGACCGGGCCGGGCTCAAGGCTGGTGATGAAATCGTCGCGATCAGCAATCAGCGTATCGAATCCTGGGCGGACGTCGTGCAGCTCGTGCGCAGCCGGCCCGCGGTGGCGCTCACGTTCGAAGTCCGGCGCAAGGAGGTTGCCCGGGCGGTGATCCCCGTCACCCCTGAAACGGTAGTGGAGAACGGACAAAAGATCGGCAAGATCGGAGCGGCGCCCGTCGTCGACAGGGCCTCAATGGCGGGAATGATCACGGAGGTGCGCTACGGACCGCTCGAGAGCCTGGTAAAGGCGTTCTACAAGACGTGGGATACGTCGGTGTTCAGCCTGCAGATGCTGGGGAAGATGATCGTCGGCGAAGTGTCGCTCAAGAATCTTTCGGGACCGATTACCATTGCCGACTACGCCGGCCAGTCGGCGCAGAGCGGGCTGGTTTCCTACCTCATGTTCCTCGCGTTGATCAGCATCAGCCTGGGCGTGCTCAACCTGCTGCCGGTCCCCTTATTGGATGGGGGGCATTTGATGTATTATACGGTCGAGATTTTCAAGGGCAGTCCGGTATCGGACCGGGCCATCGAGATCGGGCAGCATGTCGGCATTGCGCTGCTGTTTACGCTGATGATCTTTGCCGTTTACAACGACATCAACAGACTCATCGCCGGCTGATTCATGTCCTGGGTTCGAATTGCTGCGCTGCTGCTCCTCCTCCATGCACTTCCCGCAACGGCTATTGAGCCGTTCGTCATCAAGGACATACGCATAGAGGGCATACAGCGCACCGAGGCCGGCACGATCTTCACCTACCTGCCGGTGAAGGTCGGCGATACCATGACCGAGGAAAAGGCCGCGCAGGCGATTCGCGCGCTGTTCGCCACCGGCTTCTTCAGGGACGTCACACTCGAGCGCGACGGGGACGTCCTGGTGGTAAACGTGCAGGAACGACCTTCGGTCGCGCAGATCGATTTCACCGGGGCGAAGGAATTCAACAAGGAACAGCTCGTCGCCGGCCTGCGCCAGATCGGTCTCGCCGAAGGACGCATTTTCGACCGCGGGCTGCTGGACAAAGCCGAGCAGGAGTTGAAGCGCCAGTACCTGAGCCGGGGCTACTACGCGGTCAGCATAAGCACGACGGTAACACCCCTCGAGCGTAACCGGGTCTCCGTCAATTTCAACGTGGAAGAAGGCCAGGTCGCCAAGATCCGTCAGATCAGCATCATAGGCGCCCAGGCGTTCCGCGAAAGTGAACTGGTGGGATTGTTCGTGCTGCGCACGCCGGGACTGATGACCTGGTTCAGCAAGCACGATCAGTACTCCCGCCCGAAGCTGGCCGCCGATCTGGAAACGCTGCGCACGTACTACCTCGATCGCGGCTATCTCGAATTCACCATAGACTCGCAGCAGGTTTCCATCACGCCCGACAAGCACGAAATCTACATTACCATCAACATCACCGAAGGCAGGAAGTATACGGTTTCCGACATCAGGGTGGCCGGAGAAAAGCTGATTCCGGAGGAGGAAATCCGCAAGCTCATCCAGGTGAAGCCGGGAGAGGTGTTCTCCCGCAGCCGGCTTACCGAATCCACCAAGCTCATATCCGAGCGCCTCGGCAACGATGGCTACGCCTTCGCCAACGTGAACGCCGTCCCGGATCTGAACAAGGAGAAGCAGCAGGTCGGCTTCACGTTCTTCGTCGATCCCGGCCGCAGGGTCTACGTGCGGCGCATCAACGTCACCGGGAACACCCGCTCCAGGGACGAGGTGATTCGCAGGGAGATGAGGCAGCTCGAGGGCGCGTGGTATTCGGGCGAGAAGATCACGCTTTCGAAGAGCCGCATCGACAAGCTCGGCTATTTCACCGAGGTCAACGTCGAAACGCCGGCCGTGCAGGGCACCACGGACCAGGTAGACGTCAACGTCGCGGTCGTCGAGAAGCCGACCGGCGTTCTGCTGTTGGGCGCGGGGTTCGGCAGCGGGGAGGGGCTCCTGCTGTCGGGATCGATAACACAGAACAACATCTTCGGATCGGGTCAGCACATAGCGCTGCAGGTGAACTCGAGCAAGATCAATACCGCTTACTCGTTGTCGTACACCGATCCGTACTGGACCGTGGACGGCGTAAGCCGGGGCTTCGACCTCTACGTGCGGAAACTGAGCCCTGAGGCGAACCTGCTGGGCCGCTACGAGACGAAGACCTACGGCGGGCAGTTCCGTCTTGGGGTTCCGATTACCGAGTTCGACACGATCCAGTACGGTCTGGGGGTGGAACGCACGCAGATAGTCACCTTTGCCGACAGCCCGCTCATTTACTCCGATTACGCCCGGACGTTCGGGTCGGACAATTCCAACGTATTTCTCTCCGCCGGCTGGCAGCGAGACCAGCGCGACAGTCTGATCTATCCCACGCAAGGCAGCCTCCACAAGGCGGGGGCGGAAGCCGGAACGCCGCTCGGATCGCTCGAGTATTACAAGCTCACCTACCAGTACCAGCGGTACTTTCCCCTCACGCGCACTTTTACGCTCATGGTCAACGGCGAGGCGGGATACGGCGACGGCTACGCCGGGAAGCCGCTGCCTTTCTTCAAGAACTACTACGCCGGCGGGACAACGTCGGTCCGCGGCTTCCGTTCGTTTACGATCTCCCCGAAGGACTCCCGAGGCGATCCGCGGGGCGGCAGCCGCAAGCTGCTCGCGAATGCCGAGCTGCTGTTCCCGTTTCCCGGCCTCCAGAACGACCGTTCCGTCAGGCTGAGCGCTTTTTTCGACGCCGCGATGGTGGATGATACTTACAACGCGGACGCGCTGCGCTATTCCGTCGGGGTCGGCGCGCTGTGGGTTTCGCCCCTGGGACCGATCAAGGTGAGCATCGGCGTGCCGCTGAAGCGGCAATCGCTCGACAAGAAGCAGGTGTTTCAGTTTACTTTCGGCGGAGCATTTTGAGCGCGCTTCGCACCCCTTTGGCTTCCCGGGATCAGGGGATTCGGCTAGTTTTGAAACAACCTCTAAGCCCAATGGCAAGGAGATGACATTGAAGCACTTTTGCCTGATATTCGCGGTCGCACTGTCGACAGGCCTGGCCGCGGTCGAGGCGGCGGACCTCAAGATCGGTTTCATCGATGCCGAGCGCATCAACCGCGAGTCCGCGCCGGCCGAGCGCGCAAGCAAGCAGCTCGAGAAGGAATTCGCGCCGCGGCAGCAGGAGATCCAGCGCCGCGAGGCCCAGATCAAGGCACTGCAGACCCAGCTCGAAAAAGACGGGATGACGATGAGCGAATCCGACCGCCGCGGCAAGGAGCAGGAACTGGCGCGCATGAGCCTGGATTTCCAGCGCATGCAGCGCGAATTCCGTGAAGACCTGAATTTGCGGCGCAACCAGGAGTTGTCTTCGCTGTTCGAGCGCGCCAACCGCGTGATCAAACAGATCGCGGAGGCGGAGAAATTCGACCTGATCCTGCAGGAAGCGGTGTACCGCAGCCCGCGCATCGATATCACGGAAAGAGTGCTCAAGGCGCTCGCCGAGAGCAAGTAGCACCAATCAATCCCCGGCCCCGCAGCGGTGCCGCGCGGCGGAGGGCGTGCTCAGGGCCATGACAGGCGGCAAACGCAAGTTCTACACGCTGCGCCAGTTGGCCGAGCGCTTCGGCGGCGAAGTGGTGGGCGACGGCAGGGTCCGCCTGCGGCAGGTCGCCACCCTGGAGAATGCGGGTCCCGGCGACATCGCATTCCTTGCGAACGTGCGCTATCTGCAGCAACTGAAGAAAACGCGCGCGGAGGCGGTCATCGTCGGTGAAACCGCGCGCGGCGCAACGGCGTTGCCGCGCCTCGTCTGCGCGAATCCTTATGCCTGCTTCGCCCGCGTGTCCGCGCTTCTCAATCCGCATGCGCCGGCACGGGCGGGAGTCCACCGCACCGCGATCCTCGGGAAAGCAGCCGTGCTCGGGCCGGGGGTCGAGATCGGGCCTTACGTCGTGATCGGAACGGGCGCGCGCATCGGGGCCGGAAGCGTAATCGGCGCCGGCTGCTTCATCGGGAAGAACGCCGCGATCGGCGAGGGCACGCGGATGTTCCCCAATGTAACCGTCTATGACGGATGCGTGATCGGCCGGCGCGTGGCCCTGCATTCGGGCGTCGTGATCGGCGCCGACGGATTCGGCATAGCGATGGAGGAAGGGCGTTGGCTCAAGGTGCCCCAGATCGGGCGAGTGGTGATAGGCAACGATGTCGAGATCGGCGCGAATACGACGGTGGACCGCGGCGCGATGGACGACACGCTGATCGAGGACGGGGTGAAGCTCGACAATCACATTCAGGTGGGGCACAACGTCCGCATCGGCGCGCATACGGCCATCGCGGCGTGCACCGGTATAGCCGGCAGCGCGACAATCGGACGCTATTGCCGGATCGGGGGCATGTCGGGGATAGCCGGGCACCTCTCCATCGCCGATCACGTCGAGATCTCGGCCCATACGGTGGTTACGAGATCCATACGCAAGGCCGGAACCTACACCGGGCTGTATCCGTTCGAGGCGAACAGCGAGTGGCGCAGGAACGCGGCGCAACTGCGCCACCTGCACGCCCTGGCAGCGCGTGTGCGCGCGCTGGAAAAGAAAGTGCCCGGGGCCGAAAGGAGAAAATCGTGAGCGGTATGGATATCAAGGAGGTGCTGGAGTACCTGCCGCACCGGTTTCCGTTCCTGATGATCGACCGGGTGCTCGCCTGCGAGCCGGGCAAGAGCATCACGGCATTGAAGAACGTCACGATCAATGAGCCGTTCTTCACTGGGCATTTCCCGCACCATCCGATCATGCCCGGCGTGCTGATCATCGAGGCGCTGGCGCAGGCTGCGGCCATACTGTCGTTCAGGACCATGGACCACAAGGCGGACGATCGCCTGGTCTACTACTTCGTGGGCATAGACCGCGCCCGTTTCAAGCGCCCGGTCAGCGCGGGAGACACGCTCACGCTCGAGGTGACGCTCAAGCGCCATGCGAGAACCATGTGGATCTTCAGCGCGACAGCGCGGGTCGGCGATGCCGTTGCGGCCGAGGCTGATCTCATGTGCACCATCCGCTCCCTCGACGACGCCAAAGGCGGCGGGTAGCGGACGGGCAGGCGGACCATGCCTCAGCGCCCATCGCGGACTCCCAACCGGGCCGATGACCTGATCCATCCCTCCGCGATCGTGCATGGCGGCGCTGACATCGCCGAAGGCGTCGAAATCGGCCCGTACGCCGTGATCGGCCCGCACGTAACAATCGGGCCGGGCTGCCGCATAGGGCCCCACGCAGTCATCACGGGACACACGAGGATCGGCGCGAACAACCGGATATACCAGTTCGTTTCTCTCGGCGAGGCGCCCCAGGACAAGAAATATGCCGGGGAGCCGACGCGGCTTGAAATCGGCGCGAATAACGTGATCCGGGAGTTCTGCACGTTCAACTGCGGCACCGTCCAGGATGAGGGGGTCACCCGGATCGGCGACGACAACTGGATCATGGCGTACGTGCATCTCGCCCACGATTGCCGGATTGGAAGCCACACGGTGTTCGCGAACAACGCGCAACTGGCGGGTCACGTGCACGTGGGCGACCATGCGATCCTCGGCGGATTTACCGTGGTGCACCAGTTCTGCCACATCGGGGCGCACAGCATTACCGCCATGGGCACCATCGTGCTGCGGGACGTTCCCCCGTTCGTCGTGGCATCGGACAACTCTGCGCGGGCGTACGGGATCAACGTCGAGGGGCTCAAGCGGCGCGGGTTTACACCGGCGAGCGTGACGCGTCTGAAGCGGGCTTACAAGACGCTCTACAAATCCGGGCTCACCCTGGAGCAGGCCAGACGGGAACTCGCGCGCCAGGTCGCGGAATGCCCCGAGGTGCAGGTCATTCTCGACTTTCTGGTGAATTCGAAACGCGGCATCATACGTTAGGATTCTGTCGGAGTGCTGCCGACATAATCCTGATATGAAATCGTAACGGACGGGTACGCAAGCGAGATGACGGTCGTGCGGGTTCAATCCGGTTCTTCCTCGCGTGCCGAATTTGCGACTTGGCCGCCTTTCCGGTGGCGCGGGCAGCCGGGTCCGGCAGGTTTCTGAACGTGCCCGGCTCATCCGTCACGATCGGCATGGTTGCGGGCGAGCCGTCCGGCGACCTGCTGGGAGCGCATCTGATCAGCGCCGTGACTGCCCGGTTGCCGGAGGCGCGGTTTGTCGGCATCGGCGGGCCCAAAATGCGGGCCGCCGGGATGGAGGTGCTGTTCCCGCTCGAAAAGCTCGCGGTGCGAGGCTACGTCGAGGTCATCAGGCATTACCTGGAGATCGTCGGCATCCGCAACCGCCTCGCACAGCATTTCCTGCGCCAGCCGCCGGCGCTGTTCATCGGCGTGGACGCGCCGGATTTCAACCTCGATCTGGAGCTCAAGCTGAAGCGCTCGGGCGTGCCGACCGTGCATTACGTCAGCCCCTCGATCTGGGCCTGGCGGGGAGGCCGCATACACAAGATCCGGCGCGCGGTATCGAAGATGCTCCTGGTCTTTCCCTTCGAACTCGCCCTGTACCAGAAGGCGGGGATTCCGGCCGCTTACGTCGGCCACCCGCTTGCGGATATGCTCTGCAACGTTCCCGACCGGGGCGCCATGCGCGAGCAGCTGCACCTGCCCGCCAGCGGCACGGTGATCGCGCTCCTGCCCGGGAGCCGCGTGAGCGAGGTCGAGCAGATGGGCGGCCTGTTCGTGGACGCGGCGCTGCGGATTGCCGCAGCGGTGCCCGATGCGATGTTCCTCGTCCCGCTGGCGACCCGCGAGACCCGGGACCTGTTCGAGACGGAGCTGCTGCGCCGGGAAACGGGAGGGTTGAGGCTCAACATATTGTTCGGACACGCGCACGAGGCCATGTCCGCCGCGGACGTCGTGCTGGCGGCATCGGGAACCGCGACGCTCGAAGCCGCGCTGCTGCGGCGCGCGGTCGTCATCACCTACCGCATGCCGCGAGTTTCGTACTGGCTCATGAATTTCCGGCGCTATCAGCCGTACATCGGCCTGCCGAACATACTCGCGGGAGAGTTCCTGGTGCCAGAATTTCTGCAGGACAGAGCGACGCCCGAAAACCTGTCGCAGGCGGTCATCGACATGCTGTCCGATAACGAAGCGCGCGCCCGGCTGGAGGCCCGTCTGGGCGAGCTCGGCCGCGAGTTGCGCCAGAACTCCGCGGAGCGGGCGGCGCGGGAGATCCTGCCGCTGCTGAGGAACCCTGCCAGGAGGGGCGCACATGCTGAATGACCTGATGTGCGGCGTCGACGAGGCGGGACGCGGTCCGCTGGCCGGTCCCGTGTTCGCCGCAGTCGTGATACTCGACCCGCTTACGCTCATAGCGGGCCTGGCCGATTCGAAACTGCTCTCGGCGCAGGATCGAACGGCCCTGGCGTCGGAGATCAAGGCGCGCGCGGTGGCATGGGCGGTTGCGAGCGCGAGCGTCGAGGAGATCGATGCGCTCAACATACTTCGCGCAAGCCTGCTCGCCATGCGCCGCGCCGTCGAAAGCCTGCCGGTGTCCCCGCGCGAGGTCCTGGTGGACGGACTGCACTGTCCCGCGCTCGGGATGCCCGCGCGGGCGATCGTCAAGGGGGACGCAACGGTGGCCGCCATCGCGGCCGCGTCCATCCTGGCGAAGGTCGCGCGGGACGGCGAAATGCTGAGCGTGCACGACCTGCACCCGCGCTACGGGTTCGACCGTCACAAGGGATATTCGACGCCGGATCACCTCGAGGCGCTGCGGCTCCACGGCGCATGCGGCGCGCATCGGCGCACCTTCGCCCCGGTGCAGGCGGTGCTCAATCCGGAACTGTGGCCGCTGCAGAGTTACAGGAAATCCAACTAACCGCCAAGGCGCCAAGGCCGCCAAGACCGCCAAGAAAGACAATTCAGATTTACCACAGAGACACGGAGAAAATCGAGCGTTGGTTCAAACGGCCAAGACGTCAAGAAGCCCGGATCCTGATTCCTGAATTGTCTTCCTTTTCTCCTGTTTCCTCTGTGCCTCTGTGGTATCTGTTTGCCCCGGTTGTCCTGGCGGCTTGACGGTGAAATTGTTTTAGCGCAGCTC
Source organism: uncultured Streptomycetaceae bacterium (assembly GCA_964593735.1). GTDB lineage: Bacteria > Pseudomonadota > Gammaproteobacteria > Burkholderiales > SG8-41 > SG8-41. Next base: position 9,028 of record CAZQJF010000010.1, read on the forward strand.
CGCCAGGAGCCGGCGCAGGCTTGCACGCTCGTGAGCTGGAGTAACGAGATGCCGCCGCGCCCGGCACTGCGCCTGCAGCAGGCGGTAGAAGCGGGAATCGCTTTCGGCGCGCCACAGCAGGCGGGCGAGGGTGCGCTCGTTTTCCACGGGGTAATAAGCGGCGTAGTCCTTGCCCAGCATGCCGACGTTGCCGGAAATGCGGGACGCGACTACCGGCACGCGTGCCGCCAGGGCCTCGGAAGCCACGTTTGCCCCGCCTTCCATGCGCGAGCTCAGCACCATGAGGCGGCCGCGCGCCAGTATGCGCAACGCTTTCCCGTGCGGCAGTTCCCCCAGCCAGCGGTAGCGCGCCTCGCGCGCGGCCCAGCGCCGGGCTTCAGCAGCCATCCCGGGGTTCACCGCGCCGCCCAGATGCGTGACGGAAATGCGGCTCGCCTGCGGCAGATAGGCGAGCGCCGCGGCGCAGCGAAAGGGGTCCTTTTCCTCGCGCAGGTGCCCGCTCACCACCACTTCAAAGCAACCCTTCAGGGGCGGTTGGGCCTGAACCGGCTGCGCGGACTGATAGACGACGCGGGTCCTGGCACGCAGCGGCGGCGGCAGCTCTTCCAGCCCGGCGTCCTGCAATACCACCAGCCGCGTGGCAAGCTGCAGGGACTTTCGCGCGTCGTCATCGGCGTGGATGTCGCGATAGAGATCGGTGCCGGTCAGCACCAGCACCAGCGGGCGTGCGGGAAAATCGCCTGCGTAACGACAGACCGACTCGTGGCTGCGCCGGGCGTGCAGGGCGATAAGCACATCCGCCGCCGTACCGTCCCACGAAACCTGGATTTCGACGCGATGACCGAGCTCGCGCAGCAGCTGCGCCCAGCGCGACGCGGTGTGGCGATTGCCGTGGCGGGTCCCCGCGGCGGCAGGCGTGACGATCGTGATTTTCACTGTTGAGGCTTCCGGCTAAACTAGGAATTTGCCGGATCTTCGTCCGCCAAATTCCTGTGGGGGATCGGTTGCAGATATGAACGGAGCCAGTGTTGAAATTGGGTGGTGGCCGCCGGATCCTTCACCTTCTTACAATTCCCTTCAATTTGGGATTTCGTCGACAGCGGAGCCGACGAAATCCCTACTATAGCTGATGCCGCAATTGCACCGAACCCCCGGAGCCATCGAACTGCGGCAGATGCTGCAGGAAGCGCGCGGACGCACGCTGGCGCTGGCGCAGGATCTCACCGGCAGTCGGCTGCTGGGACCACGGCTCGCAATCGTCAATCCCCCGCTGTGGGAGATCGGCCACCTCGGATGGTTCCAGGAGCATTGGTGCCTGCGCTACCGCGGTGACCGCCCGCCCGGCACGTCCCTCCTGGCGGGCGCGGACGCTCTATACGATTCGGCAGCCGTGGCGCATCACACGCGCTGGGATCTGCCGTTGCCTGACATCGATGCCACGCTCCGCTATCTGGAGCAGATCCTTCAGCGGGTGCTCGAGCGCGTAGACCGTGAAGGCCCTACGGAACACATGCAGTATTTCGCGCAGCTCGCTGCGTTTCACGAAGAGATGCACTGTGAAGCTTTCACCTACACCCGACAAACTTTGGGCTATCCCTCGCCCCCAGGCCACAGCGGTACGGCTGCGCCCGGCTCGGGACCGTACCCGGGCGATGTGGAAATACCTGGCGGAGACTTCATGCTCGGCGCGATTCCCGGGGGCGCAGCCTCCTTCGTGTTCGACAACGAGAAGTGGGCGCACCCGGTGCGGTTGCCGCCGTTCCGCATGGCGCGCGCCGCGGTCACGAACGCCGAATTCCTGGCCTTCGTGGATGACGAAGGTTACCGCCGGCGCGAGTTGTGGAGCGAGGCCGGGTGGCGCTGGCGCGAGCAGGCTCGCGCCGAGCACCCCGTCTACTGGCGCAGGCAGGATGGTTCGTGGACGGAGCGACGTTACGACCGCTCCGAGCCCTTGCGCCCAAGCGCCGCGGTCGTGCACGTGAACTGGTTCGAGGCCGAGGCGTGGTGCCGTTGGGCGAAGCGGCGGTTGCCGACCGAAGCGGAGTGGGAAGCGGCAGCCGCGGGCGCGGCTGCCGCTAACGGGAAACGTACCTATCCTTGGGGGGAAACGCCAGCGACTCCGGAATACGCGAATTTGTATGGCGTAACTGGAGAGACGGTGGACGTGGCCGCGTTCCCCGATGGAGACAGCGCGTGGGGCTGCCGGCAGATGCTCGGCAACGTCTGGGAATGGACGGCCGACTGGTTCGGTCCCTATCCCGGCTACGTGCGCGATCCCTACCGGGAATACTCCGAGCCATGGTTCGGCGACCACAAGGTGCTGCGCGGGGGCTGCCATGCCACCCGCGCCTGGTTGCTGCGCAATACCTGGCGCAATTTCTATACGCCCGACCGGCGCGACGTGTTTGCCGGCTTTCGCACCTGCGCTTTGCAGTCAAGAACATGAACAGGTTAGCCGCAGACAAACGCAAGATGAACGCGCATGAATCATCGAGAATGAACTCCCGCGGGGGGATTTGCCGCAAGGGGCGCATCCTTGTGCTTCCCGCGCGAAGAATTTCACCAGTGCGGCGGGGGGTGCGGGGGGAACGGGAAGGCCCCGATGATTTGCCGGAAGGGGCCCGTTCCCTCCGCTCGTTATGACCCCTATCCGCTCTGCCGGCAACGCGCAGTTCAAGGAACTGACCAGGCTCGTGCAGTCGTCCCGCGAGCGCAAGCAGGCGGGACTATCGGTGCTGGACGGCGCGCATCTCGTCACGGCCTATCGCGACCACGTCGGGCTGCCGCAACGAATCGCCGTGAGTGGATCGGGGCTGGGCAACACCGAAGTGAAGGCGCTGCTCGGCCGTATGGCCGGACTCGAGCCCATCGTGCTGGGCGACACGCTGTTCCAGAAGCTTTCCTCGGTCGTCACGCCGACGGGCATCATCGCGGTGATCAGGACGCCGCGCGCGCAGCTGGATCCGCTGCGTCTCGGTCCCTGCGTCATGGTGGAGGAACTGCAGGACCCCGGCAACCTGGGATCGATGCTGCGCTCCGCCGCCGCAGCGGGCATGGCGGACGTGCTGTTGTCCAGAAACTCCGTGCATGCCTGGTCGCCGCGCGTGCTGCGCGCGGCGATGGGGGCGCACTTTCTCCTGCGCATCCATGACGACGTGGATCTGCCGGCGGCCGCGCGCGAATTCAAGGGCCGGGTGATCGCAACGCATCAGCAGGCGCAGCAATCCCTGTTCGACGTCGACCTGACGGACAACGTGGCGCTCGTGTTCGGCAACGAAGGTGGGGGAATCTCCCCGGCGCTCCTCGCCGTGGCGCATGCTCTCGTCGCCGTTCCCATGCCGGGGAAGAGCGAATCGCTCAACGTCGCCGCAGCGGCGGCCGTGTGCCTCTTTGAAAGAGTGCGACAAATGAAGACGGCCGGCCTTTCGTAATCACGGCGCACCTCGGCCGCCGCTGAATATGGTCCAATTCAAGGAGCAGGCGCGAATAGGATTTCTGTCAAGGAAAAAGCTACGCTGTCCCATTCTCGGCGAAATGTAAATGACATCAGACGCACTCAAGTACGAACAGTTCGCCGAACGTCTCTTGCGAGAAGTGCCATCCCTAAGGGCTGTATTCGACGCTCACCTGCGGAGAAACGATGAACTGTTGTTACACGTATTTATGGGGGATGTTACTCGGTTCTTAATCTCCAACTACCGAGAAGCGACGAATAACGCGGTAGGTTCCCAAATCGCCGATCAGACAGTATCGTCGTTGCTAGCGACCCTTGAAGGGGCGATGAAGTCGCCCGATGATCGACTACAAGAACTGATCTCCGTGTCTTTCTTGGAGAATCTACATCAAGCTGACAGCGACTACGAGGGTATCAAGAAGCTCCTGGGCCCTGCTCTAGCCAAGGAGCTGGGTGCGCTAGAGTAGATCTATCGCTAGCGGGCGAACTCATTAGTTCTTGTTAAGCGGCAAGCGGGCGCGGTCATTGAATTCGCGGCTTCGGCTCATCGCTTGCCGCTTGCCGCTCAATAAATCCGGCGCGTCAGCTTCGCCGCCTGCAGTATCGTCGTCGAGAGCTCCTCGACCGATTTGCTGGTAACGTCGAGGTAAGGTATGGCCGCCTGGCGCATCAACGCCTCGGCTTCCCGGACTTCGTATTGGCAGTTCTCCAGCGTCGCGTACTTGCTGCCGGGGCGGCGCTCGGTCCGGATCTGCTCCAGACGCTCCGGCTTTATGGTGAGTCCGTAGATCCGGTTGCGATACGCCCGCACCGGCGAAGGCAGCTCTCCGTCGTCGAAGTCGTCGGGGGTGAGCGGGTAATTGGCTGCCCGGATGCCGAATTGCATGGCGAGATACAGGCAGGTGGGCGTCTTGCCGCTGCGCGAGACGCCGACCAGAATGATGTCGGCGTCGGAGAGATCGCGCTTCGCCTGGCCGTCGTCGCGGGAAAGGGTGTAATTCACGGCTTCCATGCGGTGATGATAATTGACGAAGTCCGAAACGTTGTGGGTCCGGCCTACCGCGTGCGAGGCGTGCAGGCCGAGCTCGCGCTCCAGCGGACCGATGAACATCTCGAAGCAATCCAGGAACAGCGCGTTGGCCCGCCCCACGACCTGCGCGATCTCGGTCTTGGCGAGCGTGCTGATAACCAGGGGCCGCACGCCGTCTTCCACCGCCTGCTGGTTGATCTGCTTCACGATGTCCTGCGCCTTCTCGATCGAGTCCACGAACGGCAGGGTGATCTCGTTGAAGCCCACCTCGTCGAACTGCGTGAGCAGGCTATGACCGAGCAGTTCCGCGGTAATCCCGGTGCGGTCCGATACGAAGTAGGCGGCGCGTTTCTGAGTCACTTGAACGGTCCCCAAGGGTAGGATTTGTCAGTAAAATACGCCGTTCTTCGAAGGCCGACAAATTCAAGATTATCATGAACAATCCCCCCGTTGGTACTTCCCCTTTGGTACTCGAGCTCGCGCTGGCGCGGGCGAGCGACGTCGCCAGCGTCGGCGGCAAGAACGCCTCTCTCGGCGAGTTGATCAGCCAGCTTGCCGGCGCCGGCGTGCGGGTTCCCGGCGGGTTCGCCACTACGGCGCAGGCTTTTCGCGAGTTCATCGGCCAGAACGCGCTGGACGAGCGCATCGCGAAACGCCTTGCGCGCCTCGATACGGAAGATGTGAACGCTTTGGCGAAAGCCGGCCAGGAGATCCGGGGCTGGGTGATGGAGCAGCCGTTTCCGGCCCCGCTGCAACGGGAAATCGAGATTGCTTACCGGAAGCTCGCCGCGGACGCCGGGCCACAAGCCTCGTTCGCGGTGCGGTCTTCGGCGACGGCGGAGGACCTGCCCGACGCTTCCTTTGCCGGCCAGCAGGAGACGATGCTCAACGTGCAGGGAATCGAGAATCTCCTTGGTGCGACGAAGCAGGTGCTTGCCTCGCTCTACAACGACCGCGCGATCTCGTACCGCGTGCACCAGGGATACGACCACGATACCGTCGCGTTGTCGGTTGGCGTGCAGCGCATGGTGCGCAGCGACCTCGCTGCGAGCGGCGTCATCTTCACCCTCGACACCGAATCCGGTTTCGATGGGGTCGTGTTCATCACCTCCGCCTACGGGCTCGGCGAGACGATCGTGCAAGGGCAGGTCAATCCGGACGAGTTCTACGTGTATAAACGCGGCCTGAAGGAGGGCAGGAAGGCAATATTGCGCCGGGGCCTGGGCTCCAAGATAGTGAAAATGGTGTACACCGACTCGCGCGAAGCCGGGCAGTCGGTCAAGAAGGTGAGCGTGCCCGATGCGGAGCGCCGCCGCTTCTCCATCACCGACGCCGAAGCCGAAGAGCTGGCGCGTTACGCGGTGGCGATAGAGGCCCACTACGGCAGGCCGATGGACATCGAATGGGGCAAGGACGGGCTGGACGGCAAGCTCTACGTCCTGCAGGCGCGGCCCGAGACCGTCAAAGCGCGGGAGAAGGTGGATACTTTGCGGCGCTACCGGCTCAAGGAGCGCTCGGAGGTCCTGACTACGGGGCGCTCCATCGGCCAGCGCATCGGCAGCGGTCCGGTGCGCATCGTCAAGGGCGCGGCCGAGATGGACCGCGTGCGGGACGGCGACGTGCTCGTGACGGACATGACCGACCCGGACTGGGAGCCGGTGATGAAACGGGCGGCGGCGATCGTTACCAATCGCGGGGGCCGCACGTGCCACGCCGCGATCATCGCGCGCGAGCTGGGCATACCGGCCGTGGTGGGCTGCGCCGACGCCACGCAGGTATTGAGGGACACCAAGCCGGTGACCGTGTCCTGCGCGGAGGGTGACACCGGGTTCGTGTATCGCGGCATCCTCGAAACGGAGGTGATAGACCTGTCGCTGGCCGCCATGCCGAAGGCGCCGGTCAAGATCGCCATGAACGTGGGGAATCCCGAACTGGCCTTCGAATTCCGGCAGTTGCCGAACGACGGCGTCGGGCTGGCGCGGCTCGAATTCATCATCGCGCGGATGATAGGCGTGCACCCCAGGGCTGTGCTCGCGTATCCGGACCTGTCCGCGGACCTCAAGGTAGCGGTCGAGGAGCATAGCGCCGGTTACGCGAGCCCGGTCACGTTCTACGTCGACAAGCTGGCCGAAGGTGTCGCCACGCTGGGCGCGGCATTCTGGCCGAAACCCGTGATCGTCAGGCTCTCGGATTTCAAGTCGAACGAGTATTCGAGCCTGACCGGCGGCCAGCGCTACGAGCCGCGGGAGGAGAACCCGATGCTGGGCTTCCGCGGGGCGTCACGCTACGTTTCTTCGTCGTTCCGCGATTGTTTCGAGCTCGAGTGCCGGGCGCTGAAGCACGTGCGCGATGAGATGGGTCTCACCAACATCGAGATCATGGTGCCGTTCGTGCGCACGATCGACGAGGCGAAGCGCGTGCTGGCGCTACTGGCGGCCAACGGCCTGAAGCGCGGCGAGAACGGGTTGAGGATCATCATGATGTGCGAGATCCCGTCGAACGCGCTGCTGGCCGACCAGTTTCTCGAGCACTTCGACGGCTTCTCCATCGGGTCGAACGATCTGACCCAGTTGACTCTCGCGCTCGATCGCGACTCGGGCCTGATCGCCGATGCCTTCGACGAGCGCGACCCGGCGGTCAAGCACCTGCTGCATCTTGCCATCCAGGCGTGCCGCAAGGCCGGCAAGTACGTCGGTATCTGCGGGCAGGGACCTTCGGACCACCCGGACCTGGCGAAGTGGCTGGTCGACGAAGGCATCGAAAGCCTGTCCCTCAATCCCGACACAGTGGTCGAGACGTGGCTCTACCTCGCAAAGCAAGCGGTACCGAAGGGTTGAGGGTCGGAGTTCGTCCTCGAGTTGACGTTGCACCCCCGTTGCCCGCCAGCGTCCTGGCAAGGCTGACCATTTGCGGCCAATTCCTTGGAGGTGGCAGGTTTTTTCGATAAAATAGGCAAACCGCTGGTTATGCGATGACGACTAAATACATCTTTGTCACAGGTGGTGTAGTTTCGTCCCTGGGCAAAGGCATCGCCGCCGCCTCCCTGGCCGCCGTCCTCGAGTCCCGCGGCCTCAAAATCTCGATGGTCAAGCTGGATCCGTATCTCAACGTGGATCCGGGAACCATGAGCCCGTTCCAGCACGGCGAGGTATTCGTCACGGAAGACGGGGCGGAAACCGACCTCGATCTCGGCCACTACGAGCGCTTCATCCAGGCCAAGATGAGCAAG
>CAZQJF010000011.1:0-14635 GCA_964593735.1 uncultured Streptomycetaceae bacterium
GTGATGTCGTGGATCTTGATCTGCTTGGCGAACTTGAAATCCTTGCGCACTTCGTCCGCGTAATTCCACTGGCTCACGAACCAGTTGTGTGTCTTCCAGGGTTGATTTGCCATGTGGCGCTCCTTGCGAGTTGGTTGAGTGAGGTTCGAACAGTCTCTGCGACCGAGCGGCGCAATTCACGCGCAGACCGCTACGTCGCGCTTGTCGGATGCCGCGCCCCCCAGTTGACCCGGCACGGGGGAGGCTGATCATTGATTCTCAAAAATAATCACGCTGCTGTCAAGGCAGGAAATTACGCGCCGAATCAGATCGGGACGGCATGAAAATTCTGCTTCCCCATCGCTCACCGCTTGCGTGTCTTGACATACCAGTCCAGGATCTGCGCCCCGTTCCAGAACAGGACATCCTTGTGCTTCCTCAAGCTCCGGAACACGTTCTCGACATACTTGATGCGGTGGGGCACGCCCGAAATGTACGCGTGCAACGCGATTGCCATGACCTTGGGGCGGTCCTTGCCCTCACGGTAAACGCGATCGAAGTAATCCATGCAGCGCGTTTCGAACTCCCCAGCCTGCTGGTGTTGCACCACCATCATCGCGATGTCATTCAATTCCAGGCTATAAGGCAGCGTGACCAGGCTCCCGCCCCGGGTCCGGATCGTGCACGGCTCGTCGTCCATCACCCAGTCCGCAATATACTTGATGCCCGCCGCGGCCAGCAGCTCGGGCGTGTCCAGGGTTTCCGTGAGCCCGGGTCCCATCCATCCCACCGGCCGCCGGCCGGTGAATTCCCGCAGCACCTTCACGGAGCGGCGGATCATCCCGGCCTGGTCCGGCTCGAGGTGCATGGGCCGCTGATCGTAGGAATGCCCCATGAACTCCCAGCCGGCGTCGCGCGCGGCTTTCGCCAGGCGCGGGTAATCGAGGCACACGCGAGCGTTGATCGACAGCGAAGGAACGATCTTCAACTCGTCGAGCAGGGCCTTCATGCGCCAGAAGCCCACGCGCATGCCGTATTCATGCCATCCCCAGTGCGGCACGTCCGGCAGCTGGGTGATACCGGTCGGCGGCGGCAGCGCCTGCCGCGGCATCGGCCGGCCGATGTCCCACACTTCGACGTTGACGACCGGCCACACGATCACGCGCGCCCCGCCCGGCAGGGAGAGCGGCGGGCGGTCGACGATGGCGGAGTAACGGAGGCGCTTGGCGGGAATCATGTAGGTTCAGCCTCGATTCGAGGGAACGGATCGCGGCTCGTGCCGCCACGACCCGGCAGGCGGACGCGGCCCGGGTTCAAGACCAGTGCTGCCGCCCGTCAGCTGGGGAGCGACCTGTCTTCAAGCATTCCCGGCGGCAACCGCCGCCTCACGCCGCGCTTTCCGCCGCTTGAGAATGAACGGCAAAGCAATGGAGAAAATGGACAGCGCAACGAGCGTGACGCAGATCGCGCTTCCCACGAAGACCTTGGGATTGCCGCCGGATATCGTCATCGCCTGACGGAACGACTGCTCCATGATGCCGCCCAGCACCAGCGACAACACCATGGGCGCGACCGGAATGTCCACTTTGCGGAATATGTAACCCGCGATGCCGAACATGAGCCCGAAGTAGAGCTCGACCGGGTTGCCGTTGATGGCATACAGACCGATGGTGGAGATCGAGAGTATCAGCGGCATCAGGATGCCGCTCGGGATGTAGAGCAGGCGCACGAAGATGCCGATGAGGGGCAGGTTCAGGATGAGCAGCATGACGTTGCCTATGTACATGCTGTCGATCAGGCCCCACACCAGGTCCGGACGGTTCTGGAACAGCAACGGCCCGGGCTGTATGCCGTACATGATGAACGCGCCCAGCATGACCGCGGTCGCGCCGCCGCCGGGTATGCCCAGCGTGAGCAGCGGCACGAGGGCTCCCGCCGTGTCGGCGTTGTTGGCCGCCTCGGGACCCGCGACGCCTTCGATAGCGCCCGTGCCAAACAGCTCGGGATGCTTCGACATGCGCTTTTCCCAGACGTAGGACATGATCGAAGCGATAGTGCCGCCCGCTCCCGGCAGCACGCCGATGACGAAACCGACCACGCCGCCGCGCATGATAGGCATGACCGAGCGGTTCCACTCGTCCTTCGTAAACCAGAGCTTGCCGCTTAACTTGATGATCTCGGGCCGGACGCCCTTCGTCATCTCTTCCATGGTAAAGAACACCTCGGCGATGGCAAACAAGCCGACGACCGCGATGATGAACCCGATGCCGTCCTGCAGTTCGGGCACGCCCATCGTGTAGCGCGGCTGGCCGCTCTGCAGGTCTATCCCGATCGTGGCAATCATCAGCCCCAGCACTGAGGAGATCATGGCCTTGGCCGGCGACTTGCCCGCGAGCGAGGAAACGGCGGTCATCGCGAAGAGCATGAGCGTGAAGTACTCCGCCGGGCCGAACTTGAGCGCCATCGCGGTCAACGGCAGGGCGAACAGCGTCAGCCCGATCACCCCGAGCGTGCCGGCGATGAACGAGGCTACCGCCGAGATCGCGAGCGCCGCGCCCGCACGTCCCTTCCTCGCCATCTGGTAGCCGTCGATGGCGGTCATGACGGAAGACGCCTCTCCCGGGGTATTGATCAGTATCGCCGTGGTGGAACCGCCGTAGCGCGCGCCGTAGAAAATGCCGCACATCATGATGAGCGCGGCGGTCGGATTCATCCCATAGGTCACGGGTATGAGCAGCGCGATGCCGGCCGAGGGACCGATTCCGGGCAGCACGCCGATGATGGTGCCCAGGAAGCAGCCGAGGAAGGTGTACCACAGGTTGATCGGCTGCAGCGCGACAGAGAAACCGTTGAGGATGTGGGTCAGCGTATCCATTCGCAACGCCCCTACTTGGGTCCGCCAAACTGGAAGACAGCCCTGAACGCACTGATGACGGCGTTAGCAACTGCAAGGACGGTATCGCTGATCCAGCTGAACATCTCCACCCCGCGCGGAAGATTGACGTCGAGCTTGACGAACATGAGATAGCTCAACATCGCGAAGAGCACCGCTGTCAACACATTGGCGAGCCACTTGCCGCGATTGAACCAGGCCATCATACCGAGGAGGTAGACCATGGTAGCGACGATAAAGCCCGCCTCCTGAAACGCGAAGTAGTAGCACGCGGTCCATACCGCAACGCACGCGAGCACGCGTATGACATGCCCTTCGAACATTGCCGCGGCAGGCGCGGGCTCCCTGGTCTTGCGTGCCGCCAACAGCTCGAGGCCGAGCATCCCTGCGGCCAGCAGCAGCCCGATCCCGAGCAGGCGGGGAAACGCCTTGGGACCCAGCGGGTCGCCGATCTCGAGGGAAGGAATCAAGGTGGTCGCGTACAGGTAAACCGCCGCGATGATAATGGTGCAGACGAAGATGACCCGGTCGGTCATCATGGGCTTCTCCTCCACTCGCGGCACGTTTGCTATGTAGTTGCGGGAGCTCTTTACGGGAATTCGACTCCCGCTGCCATCCCTTACGCTGCGGGCGACATCTTACCCAAGTTTGCGGGAACTGTCGCGCCCGGTCTTCCGGCGGTAGTGTCTGAGACACTATTCTTCCGGCCATGCTCGATGGCGCGGTGCAACGTTACACCGGATGCGCTCAGGCAGAACGTGCAGATCGAGTTCAAGCGCAACCGCGAGCGCTACCAGTTCCTGAAGTGGAGCGCTGGGGGCGTTCAAGACCTTACAGATATTCCCGCCCCAGCCGTTCCGGCTCTTATAATGGCCGTATGGCCCAGCCCGCCCCGTCCGCCTCGTCCGCCTCGTCCGTTATCCCCCCCGCGCGCGCGCTCCTCGACCGGTTGCACGCCGCCGTCGGGCCGCAGGGATTGATCACCGATGCGCGGGACATGGAACCCTACGTCGTGGACTGGCGCGGATTCTATCGCGGCGCCGCGCCCGCGATCGTGCGCCCCGGCAGCACAGCCGAAGTGGCCAAAGTGGTGAAACTCTGCGCCGAGACCGGGACCGGCATCGTGCCGCAAGGCGGCAACAGCGGAATGTGCGGCGGCGCCACGCCTTCGCCCGCCGGAGACCAGATTGTGCTGCAGCTCGGACGCATGAATCGCATCCTCGAAATCGATCCGCTCAACAACACGATTACCGTAGAAGCCGGGTGCATACTCGCCAACATCCAGCAAGCTGCGCTCGAGGCCGACCGCTTTTTCCCGCTGAGCCTGGGGGGGGAAGGCAGCTGTCAGATCGGAGGCAACCTCGCTACCAATGCCGGCGGCGTCAACGTGCTGCGTTACGGCAACACCCGCGATCTGGCGCTCGGACTCGAGGCCGTGCTGGCGGACGGCAGCGTATGGAACGGCTTGAAAGGCTTGCGCAAGGACAACACCGGCTACGACCTGAAACACCTGTTCATCGGCTCCGAAGGAACGCTGGGCGTGATCACCGGCGCGGTGCTGAAGCTCTACCCGCGTCCGCGCACGCGCCTCACCGCGTTGATGGCCGTAGCCGAACCGGCGGCGGCGGTGCGGCTGCTCGCGCGCCTGCGCGGCGCCTGCGGCGAGCGCATCTCCGCCTTCGAGATCATCTCGCGGCTGTGCATTGAGCTGGTTTTGAAGCACATACCCGGCACGCGCGAGCCCCTGCCCGGGGCTTCCCCGTGGTACGTGCTGGTCGAACTGGCCGACACCAGCGAAGGGGGCTCACTACGCGACGATTTCGAGCGTGCCGTGGCCCAGGCCGGCGAAGAAGGCCTGGTTCACGATGCGGTGCTGGCGGAGAGCACGGCCCAGGCGCAATCGCTGTGGCGCATGCGGGAGACCATACCCGAAGCTTCGCGCGACGAGGGCCTGCTCTATCGCCATGACATCTCCCTCACCGTCAGCCGCATCGCGGAATTCATCTCCAGCGCCGGCGCGGCACTGGAGCGCTCGTTCCCCGGCGTTCGCATCATCTGCTTCGGGCACCTCGGAGACGGCAACCTGCACTACAACTGCTTCGTCCCGGGGCGCCGCAAGGAGGACCCCGCCGCCCGCGATGCGAGCGACGTGAACCAGGTCGTGCTGGACATCGTGCGCGAATTCGGCGGCAGCTTCAGCGCCGAGCACGGGATCGGACAGGCCAAGCGCAGCGCGCTCGCGCAATACAAGACGGCGCTGGAACTCGACATGATGCGCATGATCAAACGGACACTCGATCCGCGCAATATCCTCAATCCAGGAAAGGTGCTTCCCGACGATGTGCCTGGTTGACGGACATCACGGGCACCTTTCCTTATTTTCAACTCCTTTCTTGAAACGACTGGAGTACACCTCATCTATGGTTGTCCATGACCCGGAAGATGATCTGAAAGGAGTTAGGCGTGCGCGGAAATCGTAGTGAGAAGACGGGGCCCGGGACCCTCGATGGAGTCGTGAAGACGGACGGGGAATGGCAACGTAAGCTCACGCCTGAGCAGTTTCACGTCACGCGCGAGAAGGGAACGGAACAGGCATTCACCGGCATTTACTGGGACAATCACGACCAAGGGGCTTACCGTTGTGTCTGTTGCGACGCCGAGCTGTTCAGCTCGGATCACAAGTTCGAATCGGGCAGCGGCTGGCCCAGCTTCTGGCAGCCGGCAAGAAAGGAAAATGTCGCTGAAGAAATCGACAGCGCCTACGGCATGCGCCGTGTCGAGGTGCATTGCAGCCGCTGCAACGCCCACCTGGGTCACGTGTTCGAGGACGGACCGCATCCCACCGGGCTGCGCTACTGCATCAACTCCGCGTCGCTCAAGTTCGAGAAGAAATAGAATTTGAGTCAAGAAGCTCCCTCACCCTCAATCCCTCTCCCGAAGGGAGAGGGAGGTGCTCCCTTCTCCCTCCGGGAGGAGGGTTGGGGATGAGGGAAGGACCGCTTCGGGAAAAGGGTTGCAGGCGCTAAAATACGCACAATGAAATTCCTGTTCGACATCTTTCCCGTCATACTGTTTTTCATCGCCTGGAGTTTCTACGACATCTTCGTCGCCACGGCGGTCGCCATCGCGGCGACCGTCGCGCAGGTCGCATGGTCGTGGTTGCGTCACCGGAAGGTGGACAGGATGCTGTGGATGACCCTCGCGATCATGGTGGTTTTCGGCGGCGCGACCCTCTTTTTCCGGGATCCGACGTTCATCAAGGTCAAGCCCACCGTTCTCTACTGGGTGTTTGCGGCGGTGCTGGTGGGCTCGCAGGTTCTGTTCGGGAAGAACCTGATACGCACCATGATGGAAAAGCAGATCAGCGTCCCCGACGCGGTCTGGCGGAGGCTGAACGCGAGCTGGGTCGGATTCTTCGTGACGATGGGCATACTCAACCTCTACGTCGCTTATACGTTCTCGGAAGCGATCTGGGTCAAGTTCAAGTTGTTCGGCGGTATCGGCCTGATGCTGCTGTTCGTGGTGGCGCAGGCGTTGATGCTGGCCCGCTACGTGGAGGAAAAAGGCCCCGAGTGATGCGCTGCCTCCTCACCATCGATCCTTTTCGCCGGGTTTTGCCCAGGTGAGCACGGCGGTGCGCATCCAGGAACGGCTCGCGGCACTCGAACCCGTGTCGCTCGACGTGACCGACGACTCCGCCAGGCATGCCGGACACGAGGGCGCGAAGGGCGGCGGCGGGCACTATTCGCTCGTCATCGTGTCCAAACGCTTCTCCGGAATGGCCATCCAGCTGCGGCACAGGATGGTGTACGATGCGCTGGGGCCGTTGATGCATAAGGAAATTCATGCGCTCGCCATCAAGGCGTACGCGCCCGAGGAACTTTGATCATTACGGGAGGGACAAGCACCATGAACAAGGGTATTTCCAGAGGGCTCGCTGCGGCGCTGGCTTGCAGCGCGGCCCTTGCGTGCACGGCTCAGGCACAGGGCGTCAAGGTCAATGGAAAGGAGATTCCGGCGAGCCGGATCGAAGCGGTGGTGAAGAGCCAGATTGCGCAGGGCAGGCCGGACACGCCGGATTTGCGCAACAACATCAGGGAAGAGCTGATCAATCGCGAGATCGTCGCCCAGGAAGCGCTGAAGAAAGGGATCGACAAGCAGTCCGACGTCGCCGCCCAGATCGATTTCACCCGCCAGGAGATCCTGTTCAACGCCTATCTGCGGAATCATGTGCGGGCCAATCCGATTTCGGAAGACGTATTGAAAAAGGAATACGAGCGTCTCAAGCCGCAATTGCCGGCCAAGGAATACCGGGCGCACCATATCCTCGTCGAAAAGGAAGACGACGCAAAGGGCCTGATCGCCCAGATCAAGAAAGGCGGGAATTTCGAGAAGCTGGCAACGGCCATGTCCAAGGATCAGGGCTCGAAAGTCAAAGGCGGCGATCTCGACTGGGCTCCAGCCGAGCGTTACGTCAAGCCGTTCGGCGACGCGCTCGCCAGGCTCAAGAAGGGACAGGTGACGGATACCCCGGTGCAGACCCAGTTCGGCTGGCACGTGATCCGCCTCGACGACGAGCGCTCGACCAAGATCCCGAGCTTCGAGGAAGCCAGGCCGGAGCTGCAGCAGCTGATGCAGCGCCAACTCGTCCAGAAGGTCGTAGCCGAACTTCGCGCCAAGGCCAAGATTGAGTGAGGCGTGACTGATACTGCGTGACGGATGAAGCGTGACGGATGAAGCGTAGTAGGAAAACGGCGCACCGCGGTGCGCCGTTTTTACTTACGCGCTCGCCCTGCGTCATCCTTCATCCCTCATCCCTCATCTCTCATCCCTCGGCGCTGCGCAACAGCGTCAGCCGACCCACTTGCGGGCATTCCTGAACATCCGCAGCCACGGCCCGTCCTCGCCCCAGCCCTCGGGATGCCAGGAGTTCTGGACCGTGCGAAACACCCGCTCCGGATGCGGCATGAGTATGGTAAAGCGGCCGTCGGGTGTGGTGAGCCCCGTGATGCCGCCGGGGGAACCGTTGGGATTGCAAGGGTAGGTTTCCGTCACCGCGCCCCGGTTGTCCACGTAGCGCAGCGCCACCACGCCGCCCGCGGCCCGGAACGCCGCACCGTCCGCAAATTCCGCATAGCCTTCACCGTGGGCGACGGCGATGGGCAGGCGGCTTCCGCCCATGCCCTCGAAGAACAGCGATGGCGAGGCCTGCACCTCGACCATCACGAAGCGCGCCTCGAACTGCTCCGACTTGTTGCGCACGAAGTGCGGCCACGACCCTGCCCCGGGGATGAGCTCGTGCAGGTTGCTCATCATCTGGCAGCCGTTGCACGCTCCCAGGGCGAAGGTATCGGCGCGCGTGAAGAAAGCATCGAATGCGTCGCGTGCGCGCGCGTTGAAGAGGATGGACTTCGCCCAGCCTTCGCCGGCCCCCAATACATCGCCGTAGGAGAAGCCGCCGCCGGCCGCGAACCCTTTGTAGCCCTCGAGGCCGGTGCGCCCCGCAATGATATCCGTCATGTGCACGTCCACGGCGGCGAAACCGGCCCGGTCGAACGCGGCGCCCATCTCCACCTGCCCGTTGACGCCCTGCTCGCGCAGGATCGCTACTCGCGGGCGGGCGCCCAGGTTTACGTACGGCGCCGTCACGTCCTCGCCCGGGTCGTACGTCAGCACTGCGCCCAGCCCCGGATCGGCATGGTCGAGTATCCGGTCGTATTCCTGCTGCACGCATTCCGGATGATCGCGCAGCTGCTGCATGCGGTAGGTCGTCTCGGACCATGCGCGATGCAGATCCACGCGCGTTTCATTGAGCAGACCGGCTGCACCCGACACGATGCGCAGCCGCGGGTCTGCGGTCACCGTGCCGATGCGGTAGCAGGGTATGGAGGCCAGCGTAAAATTGACCTGCGCCAGCCGGGCATCCTCGCCGCTGCGCACCTGGACGACGGCGCCCAGTTCCTCGTTGAACAGCACTTCGAGCGCCGACCGGGCCGTGACCAGGGCGCCGACATCGAGCGCTACTCCGCAGCGTCCCGCGAACATCATCTCGCAAACGGTCGAGAACAGCCCGCCGTCGGAGCGGTCGTGATAGGCGAGTATCCTGCCCTCCCCGTTCAGCTTCTGGAGCGCCTCGAAGAAGGACTTCAGGCGATCGGCCTCCACGTCCGGAGCGTTGTTGCCGAGATGCCCGTAGACCTGCGCCAGCGACGATCCCCCCAGGCGGCACTGACCCGCCCCGAGATCGATCAGGAGCAATTCGGTCGCGCCACAGTCGGTGCGCAATTGCGGCGTGAGCGTGCGGCCCGCATCCGTCACCGGCGCGAACGCCGACACGATCAGCGACAGCGGCGCGGTGACCTCCTTCTTCACGCCGTTGTCGGCCCACGCCGTCTTCATGGACAGACTGTCCTTGCCGACCGGTATGCTGATGCCGAGCCGCGGGCACAGCCCCAGCGCCACCGCGCGCACGGTGTCGAACAGCGCGGCGTCTTCGCCGGGATGACCGGCAGCGGCCATCCAGTTGGCCGAAAGCTTGATGTCTCCGATTTCCGCAATCGGCGCCGCCGCGATGTTGGTGATGGCTTCGGCGACCGCCATACGGCCCGCCGCTTCCGGATTGATCAGCGCGAGCGGCGTGCGCTCGCCCATGGCAAAGGCTGTTCCGCGGCGGGTGGCGAACCCTGCGAGCGTGACCGCCACGTCGGCGACGGGAGTCTGCCACGGCCCCACCATCTGGTCGCGCGCGGTCATGCCGCCCACCGTGCGGTCGCCGATCGCAATGAGAAACGTCTTGTCGGCCACCGCCGGCAACCGCAGCACCCGGTAGGCCGCCTCGCGCAGAGCGATACCGCTGCTGTCGAACGGCGGCAACTCGCGCCGCTCACGGAAGATGCGCCGCGTCATCCGGGGCGGCTTGCCCAGCAGCACCGCCAGGTCCATGTTCACGGGGCAATTGCCGAATACCGGGTCGCTCACCGTGAGGCGGCCGTCACCGGTCGCCTCACCAATCACCGCAAACGGACAGCGCTCGCGCTCGCAGATCGACCGGAAGCGGTCCAGGTCGCCGGGTTCGATGGAAAGCACGTAGCGCTCCTGCGCCTCGTTGCACCAGATCTGCAATGGCGACATTCCAGGCTCTTCACTGGGTATCCGCCGCAAGTCGATGCGCCCCCCTCGTTGGGAGGCGTGCACCATTTCAGGCACGGCGTTGGCCAATCCGCCGGCGCCTACATCGTGTATCGAAAGGACCGGGTTCGCCGCGCCCAGCGCCCGGCAGCGGTCGATCACCTCCTGCGCGCGCCGCTGCATCTCCGGGTTTCCGCGCTGCACCGAGTCGAAGTCGAGCGCCTCCTCGTTCGACCCGCTGTCCATGCTGGAAGCGGCGCCGCCGCCCAGGCCTATCAGCATGCCGGGCCCGCCCAGCTGGATCAGCAGCGCGCCAACAGGGAGCTCGCGTTTATGCGTGTGCCGCCCGGCGATGCTCCCGACTCCCCCCGCGATCATGATCGGCTTGTGGTAGCCGCGCACCGCCCCCGCCACGGATTGCTCGTAGGTGCGGAAATAGCCGGCCAGATTGGGACGCCCGAACTCGTTGTTGAAGGAGGCGCCCCCGATCGGGCCTTCCAGCATGATCTGGAGCGGGGATGCGACGCGTCCGGGGCGCCCGACCCCGTTCGCTTCCCACGGCTGGACGCAGCCCGGAATCGCAAGGTTGGATACGCTGAACCCCGTGAGCCCCGCCCCCGGCTTGGCGCCGCGTCCCGTCGCCCCTTCATCGCGGATTTCGCCGCCGGAACCGGTTGCGGCCCCGGGAAACGGCGAAATCGCGGTCGGATGGTTGTGGGTTTCCACTTTCATGACTATGTGCTGGAGCTCACCGGCGTAGCGGTATTCGCCGTCTTCCCGCGGGTGGAATCGCTCGACTTCCGCACCCTCCATCACGGCTGCATTGTCCGAATAGGCGACTATCGTGCCGTGCGGGTTCTTCTCGTGCGTCGTGCGGATCATCCCGAACAGGGACCGCTCCTGGGGCCGTCCGTCGATCACCCACTCGGCGTTGAAGATCTTGTGCCGGCAGTGCTCGGAGTTGGCCTGGGCGAACATCATCAGCTCGGCGTCGGTGGGATTGCGGCGCATGCGGGTGAAGTACTCGGCGAGATACTCGATCTCGTCGTCCACCAGCGCGAGCCCGAGGTCCCGATTGGCGCTCTCGAGGGCCGCCTTACCGCCAACCAGCACATCGACACTCGCCAGCGGCTTCGGATCGAAGCGGCGGAACAGCAATTCCACCTCATTGAATTCGCCGAGCACGGTTTCGGTCATGCGGTCGTGCAAGTGCGCCGCGAGCGCAGCGCGCTCGTGCGCTGCCAGCGCCATCCCTTCCACGGCAACCCGGAACGCCGTCCCTCGTTCCACGCGGCGCACTGATTTCAGATCACAGTGATGGACTACGTCCGTGGCTTTCGATGACCACGGGGAAATCGTTCCGATGCGCGGCACGACCAGGAACAATTCCCCGTGCCGCTCGCCCGCGGCGCTTGCGGATCCGCAGGTCAGGACGCGCTGCAGCCGCCCGCTTTCATCCGGGTCGAGGGGACGATCGATCTCCACGAAATGCCAGAACTCGGCGCTTACGGCGGCAACGCGCGAGACGATGGACGAGGCGGACTGCAGCAGCTTGCCGAGGCGGAAGGCTGAAAGGGCTTCGCCGCCTTTCAGCCTTAGAATCTGCGACATGGAGTTCTGGCCAGCCAGGGACCGGTAACTATAAGAGGGGAAACTCCCCGCTTTCTCGACTCATTCTAGAAGAGAGTCAGAGGCTGTCTCGGCAATTGAAACAATCTCTTTGGACGGCGTATTTTATATTAAATCGCCGCGCGTGGCAGGGCCGCGCGCGGCGATTCACGTTAAACTACGCGCACTTATGGCGGCACGCTTCGCGCACAACACTCCCATCTATCTTACTGCGGACGTCCGCGCGATCGAACAGTCCGGCGCGGCGGCGCTCGGGCCGCCCCCACTTATGGAACGCGCGGGGCTCGCCGCGGCGGAGCTTGCACGCGAGCTGTCGGAAGCGAACGGCCGGCCCGTGCTGGTACTGGCCGGGCCGGGCAACAACGGCGGTGACGCTTTCGTGGTGGCCCGCCACTTGAAGCAGTGGTGGTACAACGTGACCGTCGTGTTCGCCGGCGACGAGAAGAAGCTTGCCCCGGATGCCTCGGCTGCGCTCAACGCCTGGCGGACCGCCGGCGGCGCCACGGTGACCGCCCTGCCCCGCGATGGCAATTGGGGCACGATCGTCGACGGCATATTCGGCATCGGCCTCGAGCGCGATGTAGCCGGCGGCTATGCGCAATGGATCTCCGCCATCAATGGTCTGGGCGCGACCGTCCTCGCCCTCGATGTTCCGAGCGGCTTGCATTCCGATACCGGACGCGTCATGGGGTCCGCCGTGCGGGCAGCTCATACTGTCAGCTTCATCGGCCTGAAACCCGGCCTGCTGACCCTGGCCGGCCCGGACCACTGCGGCCGGATCCATGTGCGCACGCTCGGCCTGGATGCCCCGGCGTTGCGTCAGCCGCAGGGCCGGGTGATCGGCCGCGAGATCGTGGCTGCGGCGCTCGCGCCGCGCGCCCACGACAGCCACAAGGGGAGCTACGGCAGCGTCGGCATTATCGGCGGCGATCAGGGCATGGTCGGCGCAGCGCTGCTCTCTGCGCGAGCAGCGCTTAAATTGGGTTCAGGACGGGTCTATATCGGCATGCTGGCGCGAGATGCGCCGCTTCTCGATAACGCGCAGCCGGAGTTGATGATCCGCAGCGCCGACGAAGTCCTGAAGCTCGACCATTTGAGCTGCCTCGCGGTCGGGCCGGGACTGGGCCAGATGCCGGACGCCGCTTTCTATCTGAATTGGTCACTGGAATCGCCGCTGCCGCTGGTGCTCGACGCCGACGCGCTCAACCTGGTCGCAACGGACGCGCATGCCGCCGCGAAACTCGGATCGCGCAACGCCCCTACCGTGCTCACGCCGCATCCGGCCGAAGCTGCGCGGCTGCTGGGCGCGTCCACCCATGACGTGCAGCACGACCGTGTCGGCGCCGCCACGACGCTGGCCCGGCGATGCGGGAGCCTCGTCGTGCTCAAAGGCGCGGGCAGCGTCTGCGCCGCGCCCGATGGGAGCTGGCACATCAACACCTCCGGAAACCCGGGCATGGCCAGCGCCGGCATGGGCGACGTGCTGACCGGCATGATCGCGGCCCTGCTTGCGCAGGGCGCCGAGCCGCGGACCGCTCTTCTTGCCGCGGTGCATGCGCACGGCGCCGCCGCGGACGCCCTCGTCGCAGGCGGCATCGGACCGGTGGGCCTGACCGCGAGCGAAGTAATGGACGCCGCCCGATCGCTGATCAACTTTCGTTAAAACCGGACGCTCCGCGCCGGTTTAACTCCGCGCGTTCGAACGGGCCGTAGATGCGGCCGTTCAACGCGCGGCACTGGATGATCTGGATCCCTTTCCATGAGGAGGAAGCACGACATGTCAAAATCTGACCTTCGCACCAAGTACGGTAGTGCCGCCACGGACGCCGGTCTGCGGCTGCAGCCGCAGACTTTCGAGACCCGCCTGAGCGAGTACGACAGCCTCGACCAGCACTTCACCCGGCTCTGGCTCGATTTCGCCGTCAACGGCATGCTCCAGCGCCCTGCGCTCGATACGCGCACCCGCCTCCTCGTGCTGATCGGCCAATTCACCATGGCGAAGAGCTACGGTGACCTGGAGGATACGGTGCGCGCGGCGGTGACGGCGCAGGTCCCGTCACGGGAGATCCTCGAAATCATCCTCCAGTGCATCGTCTACGGCGGGCATACGACGGCGGCGCCCGCCATCAAGCTGTTTCACCGGCTCGCCGGCGAGCTGAACCTGCTCGATGAATTGCGCGCCTCACAGCTTCCGCCCGACGGCAGGGATAGCACCCGGTCCCATGAAGCGGAACGCAAGACCTGGCACCCGGACGACATTGCCGATCCCCGCTTCGAGCCGCTCATGAAACGCTACGGCTGGCTCGCGGCCGGCCGTGGTCTCACGCTGCGGCCGCGACATCACATTAACATCCTGTCGTGGCTCGATGCCGTGGATCCCGAATTCGCCGGGCTGTGGGTGAGGTTCTGCTACCAGGGCATGTACGGCCGCGACGTGGTCGACGCCAGAACCCGGCTGCTCTGCGTCGTCGGCAACTGCCTGGCGATAGGCGAGACCACGCAATCGCGCGGCCACATGCGCGGCGCGATGCGCAACGGTGCGACGCCGCGGGAAGTGATGGAGGTGATCCTCATGACGTGCGTGAACTTCGGCATGCCGCCCGCGCTGCACGCGCTGGAGGGTTTCCTGCAGATCATGTCGGAAGACGGCAGGCTCGCCGAGATCGGCAATCCGCCGGTACGGGTGGAGTCGTACTCGAAGTAGGAAAAGGTCATTGGAACCGCAGATAAACGCAGATAAACGCGGATTTCAAACCCTAAAGGCCAAGAGCGATATTTAACCGCCGATGGCCGCCGATGAACGCCGATAAATTCAAAGATTATCAGCCACGGAAACACGGTAGTAAAAAGCCATCATCCCGGCCAATCGCTCTTGAATTTTGTCCGCGTTTATCTGCGGCTCTTTCTGGTTCTTGCCTTTGTCGGCGGCCATCGGCGGCCATCGGCGGTTGCATGTAGCGTCAGGCGGCGAGCCACCGCATGGTGTAAAGGCCGAGCACCGTCATC
>CAZQJF010000011.1:14735-16481 GCA_964593735.1 uncultured Streptomycetaceae bacterium
CTCAATCCCCAGCGCGCCCATGCACCGAGCATCGCTCCGATTCCCACGGCGACGAATCCCGCAGCGCCCATGATCCTTTCTCCTGTCAGTGCGAACGAGCCTTCCGGATCGCGGCGATGACGCCGTCGGCGATGCGGCGCGGCCGTTCGCCGATGCCGTAAATATGGGGAACCGCCAGCGCGTCAGTGAAAGCCATGCCACGACGCGTGTGCGCAGGCCCGGGATCGTCGTGAATCAGCACGCGGTAACCGGCGCCAAACAGCCCGTGCGCCACCGCGGAGCCGACATCACCGCAACCACGGACTAGGACTGTTGCACTCACGCCGCGTGTAACCATAACTTAGTGCCGTTCCGTTCCTCGCGGTGGTGTCCCCTCGTGTGAAGAATCCGTGATGCGCCCCCCTAAATCAAGTGCGTCGCTTCAGGAACGGCACCAGCGCTCTGCGGCGATATCGTCGGCGGCCCGCGTCTCGACCCAGCGCGCACCCGCGCCGCCCTGCTCCTTCTTCCAGAACGGCGCGCGCGTCTTCAGGTAATCCATGATGAACTCGCACGCAGCGAATGCCTCGCCCCTGTGCGCACCCGTCACGACCACCAGGACGATCTGGTCCGTGGGCGCGAGCTTCCCTATCCTGTGGATCACGAGAGCGTCGTAGATGCTCCAGCGGCCCTGCGCCTGCGCGATGATTTCCTCGATCGCTTTCTCGGTCATGCCGGGATAGTGCTCGAGAGTCATCTCCGCGACGGGATCGCCCGCGTTGATATCGCGCACGACGCCGATGAAGCTCGCGACCGCCCCGATTTTCGCATTGCCGCCGCGCAGCGCGGCAACCTCAGTGGTGAGATCGAAATCTGCAGCCTGGATACGTACCGTCATGAAAGCTCTTCCATTAGTTACGGGTGGACCCTTATCCACCCGTAACTGGGGGAAAGAATGCCACCTCGTCACCGTCGGAAACAGGCACGTCGCCGACCGCCATCGCCTGATTGACGGCCGCGCGCACGGGCTTGCCCGGCGCAAGCTCCTGCGACCAGACGCCGCCACGCCCGACCAGCATGGCACGCAGTCCTTCCAGGCCATGCACGCCCTCCGGCAATGCGATCTGCTCCGAGCCCGTCCCGAGCGTCTCGCGCAGTCTCGCAAAATACAGCACTGTAATCATGAAGTTAATTATCCTCCGGCGCAGGAGCATTGTCATCAGCCGCGCCCTAGTCGGCGCGTCTTTGATGCGCCCGTCGACCACGCTTGCCCGTGTCGCTATGCCAACCCGGCGTGGGAAAGGATGAATGCCGCGATGGCGGGCGCATCATTGAGGTCGAATCGCGGCAATTTCGTGTCCAGCACTTGATCGCTCGCGACGGCGACGATGTCCGGGTCGTGCGGGTGCAGCAGCGGCTCGCCGACCGAGGCACGATACACCTCGAGCTTGGAAAGCTTCTCGCGCTTGAAGCCTTCCACCAGCAGCAGGTCGCAGGGAGAGATCTGCCCGGCAAGGTCGCCGAAGTCCGGCTCCGCGGCGCCGCGCAGTTCGTGCATCAACACCCAGCGCCGCGACGAGCTGACCAGCACTTCGCCGCAACCGGCGTGCCGGTGCCGGTAAGAGTCCTTACCCGGCTGATCCACGTCGAACGAGTGATGCGCGTGCTTGATCAGCGACACCGTAAGGCCGCGCGCGACGAAAAGCGGAATCAGCCGCTCGATGAGCGTCGTCTTGCCGCTGCCCGACCAGCCCGCGAAACCGAATA
>CAZQJF010000012.1:0-15884 GCA_964593735.1 uncultured Streptomycetaceae bacterium
TCAGTTGGTAGAGCAGAGGACTGACAACACGCCGCGCGAGACTTCGCTTCAGCGAAGTCGGACCGCAGGTCAAATGGGGGCTTCATCCCATTGCGCGGCTTGTTGCGGCGTAGGCTAATATTCACGGCGGCAACGCCGTTAATGTTAAGCGCCGACAGGCGCGGCCGGAGCCAAAATCCTTGTGTCGGCGGTTTCGTAGTTGTTCGCAGCAAAGTGGCCGGGTAGCTCAGTTGGTAGAGCAGAGGACTGAAAATCCTTGTGTCGGCGGTTCAACTCCGTCCCCGGCCACCATTCCTCCCCCAACTGAGCTACCCGGCCACTTGACGTCGGTATCTCCGTCCCCGGCCACCATTCTTTTCTAGACCTTCCGCACCAACCCGCCCGCCTGTCGCACCGCGTCGTTCCATTCCTGCATGGCGTTGGCGGCCTTGTCGATCAGCACCGAGTTGCTGCCACGCTCCACCAGCGCCGCCAGCCGGGTGATGATGTCCACGGCCTCATAATGCAGCGCGATCAGGGCGGCTGCGGACTTCGACTGGCCGTCGCCGACCAGCTCGACTTTCTCGCGGAAGGACTTGGCGGGCTTGACGTGTTCGGCAAGCTTCACCCATTCGGGAACCGGTATCCTGCTCATGGGCGTTCTCCTGGTGTTCTGAAATAGACTGGATCAACGAGAAGCACAATCCCGAAAACCTAAATAGACAGGATCAAGGAATCTCTGCACGTCAACTTGAGCAGAGAATGCATTACTTGCCGCCGTCGCTCTTGAGAATTTCCATCCCCGCCTGCAGGCAGCTCTCGATGCGCGCCTTTTCCTTCGCGATCGCCTCGTCCGTCCACTGCCAGAAACCGTGCTTCGTCTTCATGCCGAGGCGTCCTTGGTCCACCATGTCCTTGATGAACGCAGGATAGGCCGTCTCGGAATGGAGGTGGGGGTAGAGCGCGGCGCCGACGAGGGCGTTGGTGTCCCAGCCCGACATTTCCTTCTGCATCATCGGGCCGCAGGCGATGAAGCGGAAACCGAAGCCGTAGCGCACGGCGTCGTCGATGCCCTCCGGCGAAACGATGCCGTCGCCGATGAGGTAGAGCGCCTCGCGCATCATGGCGTGCTGCAGGCGGTTGCCGACGAAGCCCGGCACGTCTTTCTTCACCCAGATCGGCGCCTTGTCGAGCGCCTTCATCAGCGCGACCAGGCCCTCAGCCACCTTCGGATCGGTGAATTCCGCGCTGACAATCTCGACCAGCGGCACCAGGTGCGCCGGCATGAAGAAGTGCAGGCCCGCCACGCGCCCGCGGTGCTCGAGCCCCTTGCCGATCTCACCGATGAGAAAGTTCGAGGTGTTGCTCACGAGCGGGATCTCGGGCCGCGCGAGCGCCTCGATCTGGCCGAACAATTTCTGCTTGAGCGGCAGGTCTTCGATCGCGGCCTCGACGGCCAGCCCGATGTCCTTCCAGGGCAGGTCGTCGAGCCCGGCATAGGTCTTGACGCTGGCCGCGCTGGCCTGTGGCGCCCCCAGCTTCTTCAGGCCGGCCGCGACGCGCGCGGGCAGCGCATCGCGCGTCTTCTGCGACGGGCTCATCACGTGCACGTTCCAGCCGCCGGCGGCGAAGATGATGGCGATGTCGCCGCCCATGATGCCGCCGCCGATGATGGCCACGTGGGACTGCTGCACTGGCATGGTTCTGCTCCGGCTCGATCAAGAAGCGTTGGTGAGAACCCGTGAACGGGACGGGTTCAGGCTATCCGGAATCCCGGTGAGGGATTCCGGATCAATTGACGCGGGTCGCCGTCCACTTCACCTCGGCCCCGCTGTCGGGCAGCTTGAACACGCCCCGGATGGTATTGCCGGACACGCGCCCCGCGTAGTCGCGCCGGATGGTGCCGTTGGTGCCCGCGATCTCGTGGATCGAGAAGCTCAACTGGTCGCCGGCGAGCTTCACGTTGCGCAACTGCCCCATCTTTCCGCTGTCGAGCTTGGCGAGCCCCTCGACCTGCTGGAACTGCTGGCGCAGCACGAGCTCGTATTCCTTCTGGCCGCCGCCGGCCACGCTCCAGCGCCAGGTGCCTTCCACCGGCGCCGGCACGATCCACAGGTAGGCGGTGCGTCCCTCGACGTTATCGGTCTGGTCGGGCTGCCAGTCGTCCATGCTGAAGGCGTGAGATACCACGCGCGTGCCCGGCTTCATGCGCAGGAGGGTCGGGCGCAGCTTCAGGTTGAGGCTCGGCAGGAGATAGAGCGTGACGACGGTGGCGCTGCTGAAGTCAACCAGGAAGATGTCGCCGTTGATGAACTTCGCCCGGGCGGAGACGCCTTCCTTGGCGGCGGCGCGCTCGGAGAGCGCGACCATGTCGGGATTGAACTCGACGCCGACGGCCTGAGTGCCGCGTTTCGCCGCGGTAATCACGGTGCGGCCGTCGCCGCTGCCGAGGTCGTAGTGGATGTCCTTGGGCGTGAGCTTCGCCATGTCGAGCATGCGCTCGACCAGTGCCTGGGGGGTCGGCACCCAGATGACGTCCTTGCCTTCCTGGCCGACGGACGGCGTGTATTCCTTGTTCTGCGCCGTCGCGCACCCGGCCAGGGCAAGCGCGGCGACGGCGAACACTGCGGTGAAAAAACGGGCGGCTTGCGGCGTAAAACTGTGCATGGGACTCTCCATGGTGGATGGCTAATCAGACCTGTTGGTTAACGTTGTTCGGACGCGATAGTTTACAGCAGGCGCCCGGCGGTTATTCCCGCGGGTCCAAACTATGGCCGGGAAATCGGGAGAGCGTGAGGGCGGGAGATTGAACGGCTCTTTCAGGTTCCGATACCTGCAGTTCTCGATCTATCGACCTCCCGATCTCACGACCTCACGGTTTCTTGAGGCGTCCATCCAGCGTGATGCCGCTCGCGATCAGCGCGTCGATGTCGGCATCCGCGTAGCCGAGCTCACGCAGGATCTCGACGCTTTGCTGTCCGAGCTTGGGCGCCGGACTCCACTCGCGGCGCACGCCGGACGACCATTTGTTCGGCAGCCGCATGCTGCGTGTCTTGCCCTCCGTCGGATGGTCCTTCAGCTCGAAGAAGCCGACGTCCTTCAAGTGCGGATCCTCGAGCAGGCTGTCGAGCGTGTGATAGGGCATCGCCGGCACGTCGGCGCGGTCGAACAACTCCAGCCATTCGGCGGTGGTTTTTTTCTTCAGCTCGTCGATGCGGACCTGGTAGTACTCCGCCACGTGCGCGAAGCGCGCCGGAATGGTGGAAAAGCGCGGGTCGATCTTCAGCTCGGGGCGGCCGATCGCGTCGAAGAACGCGAACGCCTGGTCGTTGGTGTTGGCCGAAATGCAGATCCAGCCGTCCTGCGTCGGGATCGGCTTGCCGAGGGGATCGAGCAGGCGCGGGTCGCCGGTAGGCCCAAGCGGCGGCACGAAGGTCTTGAGGTACATGTGTTCTTCCAGCACGAACTTGACCAGGTTCTCGAACATCGGGATCTCGATCGAGCAGCCCGCACCGGTGCGCGTGCGTCCGTAGAGCGCCATCGCGATCATCTGCGTCGCGATCAACCCCACCACCTTGTCCGCCACCACCATCGGCACGAAGCGCGGCTCGCCGGTCGCGCGGTGATTGAGCGCGGCCATGCCGCCCGAGCCCTGGATGATGGTGTCGTAGGCCGGCTTGTCGCGGTAGCGGCCGTCCTGTCCGAAGCCGAACATGCCGCAGTAGATTATCTTCGGGTTGATGGCGCGCACGTCATCGTAGGAAAGCTTCATGCGCGCCATCGACTGCGGGCGGTTGTTCCAGAGCATCACGTCCGCGCGCTCGATCAGCTTCGTCAGCGCCGCGCGCCCCCTGGCGTCCTTGAGGTCGAGCACGATGCTGCGCTTGTTGCGGTTGAGATGCAGGAACTTGGCGCCCATCGCCGGGGTCACCGATTTGCCGTTCATTACGCGGACGAGATCGCCCGCCTTCGACTCCACCTTGATCACGTCGGCGCCGTGGTCGGCGAGGATCTGGGTGGCGAGCGGCCCGACCACGACCGAGGTCAGGTCGAGGATACGCACGCCTTCGAGAGGGCCTCCGGCCATACTTAGAACCCCGAGAGGCGAGAGACGAGAGACGAGAGGCGTATCACTGGAATTCCGCTTCAGCGGTGAGGGCGAGGGCGCCGTCGGGGTTCAGCGCCCACAGCTTTGCCGTCCTGTTGTCGGTCGAGGGCTCGCCGCCGAGCGTGATCGGCTGGTTCGCGAACAGCGCGCGCACGTTGCGGGAGGAGATATGGCGGATCGGCGTGGAAGCGTGGGTGCGCGCGAGCTCGAACGCGAGCAGCGTGGTGAGCCCGCCGTTCATGACGAGGCCGGGGTAGCCTTCGACCTTCGTCACGTAGGGCAGGTCGTAGTGAATGCGGTGGCCGTTGAAGGTCAGCGCGGAATAGCGGAACAGCATCACCGGGTCGGGCGTCACCACGCGGCTCCACACCGCCTTCCCCGGCGCGGGCTGTGGCGGCTGCGGCGGCGTGCCGCCAGGCGCGGCTTCCCGATAGACGAGATCCTGCTCCTCGGTGATGGCGAGGCCGCGCGGGCTCGTGATCTCGGTCTTGACCGTCACGAACACCATTTGCCCGGTGCGGCCCTGCTTGACGTTGACTTCCTTTATGACGGATTCGCGGCGCACTTCGTCGCCGACGCGCAGGTCCTCGTGGAAGGTGGTGCGCTTGCCGGCGAACATGCGGCGTGGCAGCGGCACCGGCGGCAGGAAATCACCGCGCTCGGGGTGCCCGTCCGCGCCGATTTGCGAGTGGCGCACCACGCGCGGGAACAGGATTTGGTGCCAGCCGACCGGCAGCGGATCGCCCATCTTCGGCATGGGGTCGCCGCGGTCGAGGGTCGCGGCGAGCCGGTGCACGGCGGGGACGGTGACGTAGTCGATATCCGATTCCTTGTTGCCGATCCAATCCTTGAGCTTTTCCAGGTCTTGGTTCATACGCTCCGCTTTCAAGTCATTAGACACAGAGGACACAGAGGACACAGAGGACACAGAGGACACAGAGAGATACGAAGGTCAGACATTTGATGAGTCTTGCGCTTATGGTTTTTCTTTGTGATCTCTGTGGCCGATTCCATTCAGTCTTGGCGCCGGGTTCCTTGATTGAGTTATACGTGCCAGCGTTGCGATCGAGGATTATGCCATCAGTGGGCGATTTCTGAATGAGTGTATAGAATGTCCCGCCAGCATGGAAAAGTCACGAGACACTCTTTCGCTCAACGAGGGGCAGGCTCGATACATACTTATCGATCCCGCGTTGCGCAGTGCTGGCTGGAATCTGGATGACCGTACTCAGGTAGGTTTCGAAGTTCCCGTCGATGGCTATGACGCCGAACCCTGGAACGGCATCACCGACTATTGCCTTCACGACCCGAGCGGAAACGTATTGGCCGTAGTGGAAGCGAAGCGCTGCTCTCGCAATCCAAGGGAGGCGGACGAACAGCTTCGACACTACGTCACCGAAGTCGCGAAGCGTCAGGCCTACGCCCCGTTCGGTTTCATGACGAACGGCCGGGAAATCTGGTTCTGGGAAGTCGGGCAGGCCAATCCCCGAGTTGTAGCAGGCTTCTTCTCGCCCAAGGACCTGCAGAGGCTGTTGTTTCTCAAGCTGAACAGCCAGCCGCTGCACAGCGTGCCCATCAACACGGCGATCGTCGACCGGCCGTATCAACACGAAGCCATCCGCCGCGTCGCAGAAGCCTTCGCTGCAAACAAACGCCGCTCTTTGCTGGTGATGGCCACTGGCACCGGTAAAACGCGGACTACCATGGCCCTGATCGACCTGTTCCTCCGAGCGCACCAGGCGCAGAACGTGCTTTTCCTGGCAGATAGAGATGCGCTCGTCGATCAGGCGCTGACTGACGGATTCAAGGCCCACTTGCCACACGAACCGCGCGACCGCATTTACACCTGGAAGATTGACACCGACAAGCGTTTGTTCGTCGCCACCGAGCAGACGCTGAGCCTTTGCTTTCAGAAGTTCAATCCAGGCTTTTTCGATCTGATTATTTTCGATGAGGCACACCGTTCCATTTTCCGGCGCTTCACCGAGGTCATCGAATATTTCGACGCCCGGATGGTGGGCCTCACGGCAACACCGGCCAACTTCATCGAGCGCGATACGTTCCGGGTTTTCCACTGCGACAACTCCACGCCAACGTTTCTGTATGAATATCAGCAGGCGGTCAAGGACGGCTTTCTGGTTGACTTCGCTCTTTATCAGGCGCGTACCGGCTTTCAGCGCAAAGGCATCAAGGGCTCCGATCTCACTGAGGAAGACCGCAACGCCCTGATCGAGCAGGGCATCGATCCCGACGCCATCGATTACGCCGGCACCGAAATCGAAATCGAGGTCAGCAACAAGGACACGTTGCGGAAGCAGTGGGAAGAAATCATGGAAGTTTGCCTCAAAGACCAGTCTGCGCAGCTTCCAGGCAAGACTATCGTCTTCGCCATGACCAAGGCGCACGCGCACCGCATCGCGGAGGTGTTCGAGGAAATGTACCCGCAGCATGTCGGCGTCGCGCAGGTCATCACGTCTACTACCGAGCGCGTACGTGACGGTACCTACGGCGATGGTCTGATCACCAAGTTCAAGAAAAACGACCTGCCGCGCATCGCCATATCCGTGGACATGCTCGATACCGGTGTGGATATACCCGAAGTCGTGAACCTGGTGTTCATGAAACCGGTGCAATCGCGCATCAAACTGTGGCAGATGATCGGCCGCGGCACGCGCAATCATCAGACCTGCAAGTTCTTCGACCGCCTGCCGGAAGGTCGCAAGACCGAATTCAAGATCCTCGATTTCTGGCAGAACGACTTCAACAAGCAGGCGGACGACCGGGTGCCCTCCGAAGTACCCGTGCTGGTTTCAATCTTTAACACTCGCCTGAAGCTGCTCGAAGCCTATCTGCCCGATCATGAATCCACTACGTTCAAGCAAACCGTCGCCGACCTGCGGGGGATGCTGGACCGCATTCCGCAGGATTCATTTCCGGTGCGGAAGGTGTGGCTGGAAATCGAGCAGGCCTGGCAGGACGGCTTCTGGACGCTGATCACCCCGGTCAAGATCGAGTTCCTGCGTCTCAAAGTGGGGCCGCTGCTGCGTTTCGCGGCGAACGTCGATGTCGCCGCCGAAACGTTCACGCACAAGGTCGAACGCCTGAAGCTCCAGATACTGGCGGGCCGACCCTCACCACAATTGCTGCAGGCCATCGCCGAGGACGTGAGCCTGCTGCCGGAGATCGAGCAATTGGTCGAGCGGCTCCCGAGCGCGAAGCTCGCGCTATCGAACGCGCTCGCCTCGGCCGAGCCGGGCCAGTTGACGCGCCTGATCGCCGATCTGGCGCCGATGATGAAAAACCGGCGCAACCGCCCGAGCGCTTTCCTCAAGATCGATTTGCCGGACTTCATCGAAACCCGCGGCTACATTTCGGTCGGCGAGGGCGGGCAGCAAATCCATGTCGAGGAATACCGCCGGCGCGTCGAGGCCCGCATCCTGCAGATTGTCGAGACCCACCCGGCGCTTGCCGCCATCCGGGACGGCCGCGAGGTTACCGACGAGCAGCTTGTCGATCTGGAGCGCACGCTTCACCGCGAACTTGGCGAAGGCGATCTGCACCTTACCCCCAAGCTCATCCGTATCGCTTATGGGCTCAAAACCGACAACTTTCTCGGCTTCCTGCGGCACGTGCTGACGCTCGACGCTATTCCCGACTATACGCAGGTTGTGCAGCGATCTTTTGAACACCACATTGCCGCGCACCGCTACAATGCCGACCAGATTCGTTTCCTGCGCGCGGTGCAGGAACTGTTCCTCAAGCAGCGTCATCTGGCCGAGGCCGATCTGTACGAGCCGCCGCTCACGGTGTTTGGCCGCAACGCGGTCGATCGTTTTTTCAGCCCTGCCGAAGTACGGGACATCCTCGACATGACCGAAAAACTGGCAGCCTGATGAGCGTTCGATTTTCGCAGCATCCGGGTGAAATTGCTTGATGAGTACACCGGAGTTCGCCTAATTTGATCTGAGCTAGTCTGTTTTCTTGGGAATGCACCATGTCCGAAATCGGGGCCTATGAGGCCAAGACCCACCTGCTAAGACTACTCAAACGGGTGGAGAAAGGGGAACGCTTTGTGATCACGAGATACGGTCTCGCTGTGGCCGAGTTGACACCGGTCGGCAAGCGGGACGAGAAGAGCATCCGGCGCGCGATCGGAGAATTGCATTCTCTTCGGGATGAACTGGCACGCCGCGGGGTGCGGATGCGCGATCTTCTGCGCAAAAGTGAAACCGTGCGCGACTTGGCCCACAAGGGCCATCGCTACTCATGAGGCAGTCGTCGGCCGCACGCCGCGCGGCGAAAGTCGAGGTTCTGTAACTAATGCTGACCGATTCCAACCTCCGCTCCGCCGTTGACTCCCTCTGGGACAAGCTCTGGTCCGGCGGGCTGTCGAACCCGCTCGATGCGATCGAGCAGTTGAGCTTTCTGCTGTTCCTCAAGCGTCTCGACGAGAAGGAGCAGGACAACGAGCGCGCCGCACAGCGTCGCGGCAAGAAGCATACGTCGGCCTTTCCGCGCAAAGAGCTACGCTGGTCGCACTGGACGCAATTGCCGGCGGATAAGGCGCTCAAGGCCGTGAAGGAAGAGGTCTTTCCGTTTATCAAGACTCTCGGCGGCGCCGGCGGCTCGTTCGCGCAGCAGATGGAAAACGCCGAATTCAAGATCAACAAACCGAGTCTGTTGATCGAGGCGTGCAAGGCCATCGACGCCATGCAGATTTCTGCCCAGAACCAGGACGTGCAGGGCGATCTTTACGAATATCTGTTGAGCAAACTCAATACCGCTGGCACCAACGGCCAGTTCCGCACGCCGCGCCACATCATCCGCATGATGGTCAAGATGCTTGACCCGCGCCCGGGCGAGCGCATATGCGATCCCGCCGCCGGCACCTGCGGCTTCCTGGTGAATGCTTGGCAGCACTTGCTCGAAACCCACACTGATCCGCGCGACCTCACCTACGACGAGGAAGGCTATCCGCATGGCGTCACCGGCGCGAAGCTGCCGCGCGAGACGTTTGCGGAAGCCGCGCAGAGACAGGCGATTACCGGCTACGACAGCGATTCCGGCATGACCATGCTGCGCATCGGCAGCATGAACCTGATGCTGCACGGCATTACCTCGCCCAACTTCCGTTACACCGACACACTCTCCAAGGCCTTCGACGAGGAGCGCAGTTACGACATCGTTCTCGCCAACCCTCCGTTCAAGGGCGCCATAGATGCCGCCGACGTTAATCCCTCGCTTCCCACGAAGGTCAAGAAAACCGAAATCCTGTTTCTGCATCTGTTCCTGAGGCTGCTGGAGAACGGCGGGCGCGCGGCAGTGATCGTGCCCGACGGCGTACTGTTCGGATCGAGTAAGGCCCATGCTGAGGTTCGCAGGAAGCTGATCGAGGAAAATCGGCTTGATGGCGTGATCTCGATGCCCTCGGGCGTGTTTCGCCCGTATGCTGGCGTCTCAACCGCCGTACTGCTGTTCACCAAAGGCGGCACCACGGAAAAGATCTGGTTCTACGACATGGAGTACGACGGCTATTCGCTGGACGACAAGCGTCAGAAAGTGCCCGAGACCGACCTTCCGGATCTGCTTGACTGCTGGCGGCAGCGTCGCGACACAAAGTTTCAGCAGAGGCGCGCTCAGCGCCTCGCCGACCTCCAGAAGCAGATTGCCCCGCTGAAGGCCGACCGCCTCAAACACCACGAGATCATTCACCGGCTCAAGTTCGAGGAAGTGGTCGCGAATGAGGGTAAGGCCGACGCCGCTCGCACTGCGCGCAAACAGGCCGAGGCCGAACTTGCAACGCTCCAAGCGCAGATAACGCCGCTACAGACCGAGATCAACCAGCTCAGCCGCCAGTTCTGGGTGACGAAAGATCAGGTCAAGGCCAACAACTATGACCTCTCCGCCAGCCGGTACCGGGAGATACAGCAGGACGAAGTGTTCTATGAAAAGCCTGCCGTTACGCTGAAGCGTCTGCACAAACTCGAAGCCTCCGCGACAACCGGCGTAGCTGCGCTGGAAAAGATGCTTGCCCAGCCGTGAGTGCGCATTCTGTTCTGCTCGGAGAAGTCTGCGAGATAAATCCTTCGACAGCGTTCGATCTCTGCGACGATTCGCCGTGCACATTCGTGCCGATGGAAGCGGTCGATGACTGGTCTGCGCAGATCGTGAATCTAGCGACACGCCCCTTTCGCGAAGTGTCCAAGGGTTACACCTCATTCGCTGAAAACGACGTGCTGCTTGCCAAGATCACGCCGTGCATGGAAAACGGAAAGTGCGCCATTGCTCGTGGCCTCCGCGATCGCGTGGGGTTCGGTTCCACTGAATTTCATGTGCTGCGAGCATCGAAGTACGTGCTACCCGAGTGGCTGTTTTACTTCTGGCGATTGCCGGAAACGCGCCGGAATGCCGAGCGGTCCATGACTGGTACTGCTGGGCAGAAGCGTGTCCCCTCCAACCATCTGGAACGGATAAAGATTCCGCTACCCGATTTGTCCGAGCAGAAGCGTATCGCGGAGCTGTTGGAGCAGACCGACCGGCTGCGCCGCACCCGCCGCTACGCCCTCGAACTCTGCGACACCTTTCTATCTGAGGCCTTTACCGACTTGTTCGGCGAGCCACTACAGAATACGAAAGGCTGGCCATTGCGTTCACTGGGCGAGTTAGCCTTAAGACCTCCTAATAATGGGATCTTTCGGAGGAATGAAGACTATGGAGAAGGGGCGCGCGTAATTTGGGTAGAGGACTTATTTCGTGGAAACGCCTTGGATACAGAAGGGTGCCGGCGACTGACCCCTACCGAGGAAGAACGGCGCAAGTACAGCTTGAATTATGGGGATATCCTTTTTTGCCGATCGTCACTGAAACTCGAAGGGCTTGGGTACAACAATGTTTTCCTTGGGACGGATGGCGAGGCATTGTTCGAGTGTCACATAATTCGAATATCTCCAAATTTGACCATGGTAGAACCTCGATTTCTCAATCATGCTCTTAGGATGCCAGGGCAGCGTGCACGGTTATTTAGGTTTGCCAAGACAGTCACAATGAGCACTATCGATCAGGATGGGTTGCTCGAAATTGCCCTACCAGTTCCCCCCATTTCGTTACAGACTAAGTTCGCAGGGCTGGCCGAGAACTATGAGCGAGTGCGTGTAAGCCAACGCGAAGCCTTGCGCCAAGCAGATCATCTTTTTCAGTCCTTGCTCCATCGCACTTTCAGTTAGAAGTCGTCGTCATGGCCATTAATCTTCAACTGGTCGGAGAAAAGATACGGCGATACCGCGAGCAGCTCCAGCTTTCTCTTGGTGAGTTGTCGCAGTCCACTGGCCTACCCATAGATAGGCTCGCGCAGTTTGAAGCAGGGGAGAAGGAGCCTACAGGCGACGAGATATTGATTCTGGCCGACTTCTTCAAATGCGATTACAAGTTTTTTATCTCGAATGAACGACTTGCACCGTTTGAGCAAACAGACGAACTCTACCGACGGTTTGGTACGGAGTTTTCCAAGGAAGATCGTCGAAATATTCAGGAATTCCTTTTCCTGTGCGAGTGCGAAGAGTTCCTTGTTACTGAACTGGCGCTAGGACAGTCACGCCAGCCGTTTCAGTTTGTGAAGAAGGGTGAATATTTCAAGGCCCATGGCGTGGAGGCGGCAGCCAAGCTCCGCCAGCATCTTGGATACCGACCTAACGAAATCGGGATGAACGTGTATGACGATCTGCGGAAAATCGGTGTTCATGTGTTCCGTCGAAGGCTTGGCAACTCCGGGATCTCAGGCCTGTACATTCGGCATCCCACAGCGGGGAAGTGCGTGATGGTCAATTATGGTGAGGACATCTATCGCCAACGATTTACGACAGCGCATGAGGGTGCGCACACGATACTCGACGATGAAGAAGACGTTGTGGTTTCGTTGGTCAGGTGGAAGAAGGGAGATCTGGTAGAGATCAGAGCGAATACATTTGCTTCAAGATTCCTGATGCCGCCGGAGTTTCTCCGAGCCATCCCGGAATCCAAGCGATGGAGCGAAGAGAAGGCGATCGACTGGGCGAAGCGACTTAAAGTGAATGTGGAGGCGTTAGCATATGCTTTGCGGGATGAGGAATTAATCGATGATGCGTTGATGGAGCGCCTCAAGGTCGTGCGCATTCCTGTTGACGCGAAGGTCGATCCTGAGTTGCCAGCAGGGCTACCGAAAAAAATCCTAGAACAAAAGCACCAACTGTTGGCGTTGGGCCTTTCCGATCACTACGTAGGGCTTTGCTTCGATGCTTATGCTAGAGGCATTGTTTCCCGTGGCCGTCTCTCTGAATGCATGCTATTGGACAATAGTGAGTTGCATGCGGTTGCCGAGCTATATGGCAGGAGCTTGGCATATGGAGATTGACGTTTCGAAGTTCATGAAGACAAATGTCATCGACACCTGCGCAATATGGCATGTCTTATCTTCGAAGCGGCTCGTGTCGGCGACGAAAGGCGCTCGTTGTCAGTTCGCAGCGACGGCCTTTGTCTACTACGAGGCTTTGCACAAGCCACGGAAGGCACCAAAGAAGACGGACCTGGACCTTCAGAATCGCCTACGTTCCGAAAGGGAGTCCGGCTGGTTTGGAGATTGTTCGTTGGATATTTCCGACCTGCAGGACGTGGGTATACTCGACAAACGAATGCGGTTAGGCAAGGGCGAGCTTACGTCCATAGCGTTTGCCAAAAAGGCTGGCCTCGCATTCATGACAGATGACCAGAAGGCTCGAAAACTCGGATCATCCGTCATACCGCGGGATCGAATTCAGACAACTCCACACCTGTTCGGTTGGCTCATGTTCTCAGGGGTTCTTGCCGATTCCGATAAGGAGCCAGTGATAAGAGAGCACGAGGAATCTGGAGGACAACTCCGGCCGTACTTCGAGGCGACCTACTACGAGGCTTTGAGATGTCGCTTAATGGTCAAAACTTAGAGCCACGCCGCACCACTGTCATAAGCCTTGTAATTCGTGGTACCCGAGCACTTATTCGATCATGCCGTGCGTGACAGCCCACTCGCGCACATCTACTGGTTCTGTATTTACAACCTCCACCATCGTCGACAGATCATGCTCGTTTGCGAACAGAATCAGGTTTTCGCAACTCCAACGGGCCGATGGAACGATAAGACCGTCGAATCCGAGGAACGCAGCTGCCGCACCAATTACTTGGGTACGCTCATAATTGATATCGCCGTACCTCGTGTGCTCGACACCGAGTTTCTCCAGGCCGGATTGTTCAAGACGAATAGTTCTCCCCACGCCAACTTTCAAAAAGTGAACGACGGCCGCTTTACTCGGGAATGGAGTAAATTGGCTCCAATGAAACGCGAGTTCGGCCAGCGCCCCGTCGCGCTCGCAGCTCGCGTAGAGAACCGCCGTTTCGCCCTTGGGCATCCATCGGCCGCCACTCGTAGAAGGCGCCAGTGGATCGAGGTTTGCGCGAGTAGCTCGATAAGCATTGCCCTTGTAAGGCGACGCCGAGTACTGGCTGAGGCACTCGACGAGTTTGGGATCGTGGATCAAGGGCAGCGACGACTATCTCACAGGTGTACGCCGTCCCGTAACTGGTCGATTACTGCGATGACTTCCGCAATGCGACCCTGCTGAACAAGCGTCGCGGGTGTCTCGCTACCCAGTAGTTTCTGGCGTGAAAAAAGCCAATGGCGCGTCTCGATGGGATTGTAAAAATCCGAGAGCTGATCCACGATGAACTCGAGCTCGAGCAACAGTTTCTCTGTGTCGGACCGCGGGAAGGCTTTGCCCTGGTTCCAACGCGAAACCGTCTCGGGCCGGGTACCGAGCATGTTGGCTACGTCTACTGAGCGCATGCCGCTTTTTTCCTGAATATGCTCAAGTTTCCGTGCGATAGCGTTGGTTGTCATATTATGTTTATCTCCGTGTGAATATCACCTGCAAACTTGGGGAACCGCATGGAGATCACGCGCGCGCATCGCGGACTACCCGCGTTTCTGGAAGGATCCGCAGATGATGCGGCCTGCTCTCGCGAACATGCCGTCCGAGAACTTTTAATAAGGAATCCAAGCGCTTTCGCCGCTCCGACAGCCGTTTCTTGAAATGTTCATCAATCCAATTGGAATTAGCTGCAGAGAGAACCTCATCAGCAACCGGTCGGAGAATCTGATCAAGAAAATGCTGCGGCCTGACTCGTTCCGGAACTCGTGACAACTCGGAAAGCTGTTCCATCCGCTGGTACATGAAATGAGCGCCAGGTGATTTCAGCATGTCAGTGATGCCGCGCGGGCAACAATTTGTATCACGGCACCCGAACGCTGCTTTCGCGCGCGGAGTTGCCTCGAAAAGCGCTTTGGCTTCCTTGGTTTTCAAATGCAAATCGAGCTTGGGCAAGTAAACCCGCGGATGCGCACGGAAACCTGATCCAGTCGGCTCTTTTTTCCAATGACTCGATTCGAACCGCTCGAATAACGTCACGCCATGCGCCAGGCCGCCGACCGCACCGAAAGAAACCAAGGCAAGCCCGGTCAATCCTCCTACGTAATCAGCTATGATCGGGATGTCGAGTTCACCGAAATCCTCCACTCCCTCGATGAAATTGCGTGTTGCCGCAGCAGTGCTCCCCGAACCAAACCCCTCGATTCTCAGCCATAGCTGCGCGGCAGGAACGTCTTGCAAACGCCGCACGATGCTTTCTCGCTGGTCTGCATCCCGAAATGCTCGATAGCTCAGGGTCAGTGGATAGATAAGCGGGATTCGCGCCCCTTTGCTCCGATCTAGAATGTTGCGAAGTTCGCGCGTGGACTGTAGATCGATTTCGAACCACTCATCGTCAGCTGAGCTGATGATATGAGTCGGTGCGAGAACCTGCGTATAACCGTACTCCAGTGTGAAATCGGCAAGAGCACTTAGGCGCTGTTGGCCCTGTGCGCCCTGGAAGTCATTGGAAGTGTGAGGACGCCCGACAGTACCCCACGGAAGTTTTCCGAGTGTCTTTGAGTAACCGCCTGGTGTGGCCGATTGATGTGTTCGTGGATCGAGGATGGCATCCAAGCGGTGGTTGAGAATCTGATGCCGCAACTCCTCGTGTGATTTTACGAGCGTAGGGTCAAAGACAGCACCAAAGCAGTTGGCTGTCCCACCTGCAAGCAAATGCAGAAAATCCTTGTAGTCGTCGCTGCCAACGCGAAAGTAAAGTGCATTGGGATCCGGCGCAGGCCGCAGGAGCCTTGGTTGTAGGGCATTCGAAGAAAGCATGTAGCCTCCTTACTCAGCAGATTTGATCGTATACATCGGCGTTGAGTTTATCATTGACATATTAGTTGCGCAACTCATTGACATTAAGCTAGCTGTTACATAAATATTACAATTAAAACAATGTATTATGTAAATAGCATCCAACTTAGAGGCTATTAACTGGATCATCTTCGGCGGCGAATTAGGACGCAAAGCCCGGTACATGAAGTCGGAGTGGGAAAATGCGATCAAGCGTCAATGCGACGCTGGCGACTTCGCATTCTTCTTCAAGTAACGGGAGCGAGGGATGGATGGCGACCAAAGGCGGCCAAAGAAAGCAAACGGCCGAATCTATCGCGGCAAAACTTACGACTCCATGCAGAAGTAGTTCCTGCGATTGCCTGGAAAGTTTTTATTATTGAATTTCTTGGCGGCCTTGGCGTCTTGGCGGCTAATTTAGTCTATCGCGCAGCGGCAAGCGTTCTTGCTTCCCGCTGCTTGATGGCCTCAAAGCGCCGGATCAGCCGCTCGGCGCGCACCACCACCGGGATGTCGATCATCTTGCC
>CAZQJF010000013.1:0-15819 GCA_964593735.1 uncultured Streptomycetaceae bacterium
GCCGCAATCCGGAAAACTGGCGTGTCGGCATCCAGAGCGCCAAGCGGGCGTTCAAGAAGATGCGGCTCGCCGGCCTGCAGCCCCGGCTGCTCAATATCGGCGGCGGCTACCCGGTGCGTCACGTCAAGCCGATACCCTCGATCGAAAAGATCGCCGAGGTCGTGAATCATGGTCTCCGCGACCTGCCGCAAGACGTGCGGGTCATGGCCGAGCCCGGACGTTATCTGGTGTCGGACGCGGGCTACTTCGTGTGCCGCGTCGTCGGAACCGCCACCCGCGCCGGCAAACGCTGGATGTACTGGGATGCGGGCGTCTTCGGCGGCGTCATCGAGACCACCGAAGGGCTGCGTTACGACGTTCAGACCGACCGCCAGGGCAAGCTCATCGCGTGGACCGTCGCGGGCCCCACGTGCGACTCGGTCGACGTGTGCATGCGCGACGAGATGTTCCCCGAAGACATGCAGGAAGGCGATTTCATCTACATCGCCAATGCCGGCGCGTACACGACCGCGTATGCGAGCAATTTCAACGGGTTCCCGCTACCTGACGTGCGCGTGATCTAGTGCCGTTACAGCCGCCGCTCCGGGCTGGTGGATGTCCAGGCTGAAACGGTGTGGGATCTGGAACCGGCTGACGGTGCCGGCATAGAGGTAGCGGCACTGACCGGAAAGACCACTACGAAGGTGGAGCGGCAACGCTCCGCCTTTTTTGTTGCTCGCGAGTGATGGCGCAAGGTCTAGGAGTTCGTTGAAATTCGCCGTTCGCGCTGAGCGTAGCACCGCAGGCGCGGAGTCGAAGCGTCCCACGCGTCTGATTGCACGCCGTTCATATTTCGACTCCGCTTCGCTACGCTCAATACGAACGGTTCTTTTGGCGATTTTCACCAAACTGCTAGAGGCGCGCGTCACCCACCCGTGAACGACCCGATCAGCCTTATCCGCTCCGCGCTGCCGGGCATTGCCTGGCCGGCGATACCGCCACCCGACGGCGCGCACGCCCTCGCCCTGCAGTTCCAGCTCGAGCTCACGCAGTGGTACGCCCCCGAACAATTGCACGACCTGCAGTTTCGGCAGCTCGACGAACTGCTGCGGCACGCCTGCGACACCG
Source organism: uncultured Streptomycetaceae bacterium (assembly GCA_964593735.1). Lineage (GTDB taxonomy): Bacteria > Pseudomonadota > Gammaproteobacteria > Burkholderiales > SG8-41 > SG8-41. The sequence goes on from CAZQJF010000013.1 coordinate 1,108, forward strand.
TTCCGTATTATCGCGAGCGGTTTCGCGGCCTCTACGACCCGAACGTCCCGCTCACGCCCGAGCGCTTTGCCCGGCTGCCCGTGCTTACACGCGGCGTCCTGCACGAGAGCTTCGATGCCTTGCAGAGCGCGGCGCCTCCCCCTGCGCACGGACCGGTCGTTGAAACCCTGGGCTCTGACTCGACGGGAACGCCGGTGCGAGTGCTCAAGACGGCGCTATGCGAGATCATGTGGCAAGGCATAGCGATGCGGGAGCATCTATGGCACCGCCGGGACCTGACCGGCAAGCTTGCCGTCATTCGCCGCGGCGTTCAGGCGGCTGACGAGACCAGTGGCTGGGGGCCAGCCGTGGACACGGTCGCCAATGCGGGGCGGCTGGTCCGGTTCCCTGCGAGCGCTGACGTGGGCGCCCAGCTCGCCTGGCTGGAGCGGCAGCAGCCGGATTACCTGCTCACTTATCCCTCGATCCTGACCGAATTGGCCAGGCTAGCGTCGTCACGGGGCACGCGTCTTCCGCGTTTGCGTGAAGCCATGACGACGGGGGAGGTCCTGACGCCTGAATTGCGGATGACGTGCCGCGATGTGTGGGGCATTCCGGTCGTCGACAGCTATTCCACCCCGGAGGCAGGCTACCTCGGATTGCAGTGCCCGGGCCACGAGCACTATCACGTTCAGTCCGAAACCGTGATGGTGGAGATTCTGAATACGCGGGGGAAGGCGTGTGCGCGAGGTGAGGCGGGCCTGGTCGTCGTCACCCCGCTTCACAACTTCGCCATGCCGCTGGTGCGTTACGTGGTCGGTGACTACGCCGAGGCCGGAGCCCGGTGCGCTTGCAACCGGGGATTGCCGGTGCTCCGCCGCTCGATGGGACGGGTGCGCAATACCCCCGTGACGGCCGCCGGCGATGCTGCGGCCCGGCACTCGACGCCAAGCCAGCTCGTTCTCATCCGTTCCGCTTTGCCGGGGGTCGTGTGGCCGGCGATCGTCAGGCCCGAATACGCCACGGCCCTGGCGCTTCAATACCAGCTCGAGCGCTCTCAATGGCTTGCGGCCGAAGACTTGCAGGCATTGCAGTTCCGCCAACTCGCCGAGCTGCTGAAGCACGCGTACGGAACGGTGCCATTTTACCGGCGCCAGTGGCACGACGCGTACGAAAGCGCCGCGACTATCACTCCGGAGGTTTTCGAGCGTCTGCCCTTGCTCACGCGCGGCAGCCTCCAGGACGAGTTCGAGGCCCTCAAGAGCGGCAACCCGCCGGCGGCGCACGGAAAGGTCACGGCAGGCAGCACCTCCGGTTCGACGGGCCGCGTGGTGCGCACGCTCAAGACCGATTTGACGGAATTGTGGTGGCAGGCGTTGACGCTGCGGGATCACCTCTGGCACCGGCGCGATTTCAGCGGCAAGCTGGCCGCGATCCGGCAGGGGGTCACGCAGGGCGAGGCGAGAGGGTGGGGGCCCGCGACCGACGCGATCGTTTCGGCCGGCCTCTCCGTGACGCTCCCCATATCTACCGACGTGGAGGCGCAGCTCGAGTGGCTCGAGCGGCAGCAGCCCGATTACTTGCTGAGTTATCCGTCGCTCGTCTCCGAACTGGCAAGACGCTGCATCGAACGCGGTATCCGTTTCGACCGGCTGCGGGAAGTTCGCACCATCGGCGAACTGTTGACCGAGAACGTGCGCGGGCTGTGCCGCCGGGCGTGGGACGTGCCGGCGACCGACCTGTATAGCAGCGACGAGGTCGGCTACATCGCGCTGCAGTGTCCGGCCAGCGGGCATTACCATGTACAGTCCGAAAGCCTGCTCGTCGAGGTGCTGGACGACCACGGCAAGGCGTGCCCGCCCGGCGCGGTCGGCCGGGTGGTCGTCACTACCCTGCACAACCTGGCCATGCCGCTGGTGCGCTATGACATCGGGGACTACGCCGAGGTTGGAACGCCCTGCGCGTGCGGGCGCGGGCTGCCGGTGCTCACGCGGATCATGGGACGGGTGCGCAACATGTTGAGGCTGGCTTCGGGCGCATGCTACTGGCCCACGTTCGGGACCAGGAGCTTCGGCGAGATCGCGCCCCTGCTGCAGCACCAGTTCGTGCAGAAGGAATTCGACCTGATCGAGGCCCGGCTGGTGACCGCGGTCCCGCTGACGGCGGATCAGGAGAGCCGTCTGCGGCAGCACATACTCTCCCGCCTGCCCGGGAGTTTCCGGCTGACGTTCACCTACTGCGGGGAGATCCCGCGCGGTGCCGGGGGCAAGTACGAGGACTTCATCTCCGAGGTACCCGGTGGCCCGGCCGGCGCCTGAAGAACCGCTGGCCGAGAGCGCAACGCTCGCGCATCGGCTCGCGCTCGAGCATTGCCTGGTGGACCCGGCGACGGGCGAAAGCTGTGCCTGGTACCACGGGTTCTGGCAGTTCATGCGGCTCATCGGCGTCGCCAAGACTTCCGGCGGACACGTGGATTTTCTTGCAGCGGCGCTGAGCGCGGCGGCGCGCTCCGGCCGTTATCCCCGCGTGCTCATTTCCGGTTCAGCGGATTACTCGATGCCCGCACATGCGTTCTGGGTCTACCGCGAGGTGGGCGCCGAATTGGAGCTCTCTTGCGTCGATCGTTGCGAGACGCCGCTCGCCTTGACCCGGTGGTACGGGGCGCGCTACGGCATGCCCGTGACTACGCACCGCTCGGACGTGGTGGCCTTCGAGAGCGCGTCGCCATACGACGTCGTGATGACCAACAGCTTCCTCGGCTACTTCGATCCGCCGGCGCGAGCGCGGCTGTTCGCGCGCTGGGCGGGCTTGCTGCGCCGGGGCGGCAGGCTGATCGTCACCAATCGCATCCGGCCGGGCGAGGGCCATGCGCCCGTGGGATTCACGCAAGAACAGGCGCGGACGTTTGCGCAGACCGTTCGAACCGAGGCGCAACGCCTGCGATCGGTACTTCCGCTCGAACCGGACGCGATGGCGCGCCTCGCGCAAGCGTATGCCGAACGGTTTCAGTCGGTACCGGTACGCTCGTGCGAGGAGGTGACGGCGCTGCTCGAGTCCAGCGGATTTACCGTCGACCGCCTGGATACCGCGCCTGCAGCGGGCCGCGCTGGCGGAGCGCCGGTAGCCGGTCCCACGCTCGCGGAGCCGACGGACTATGTGCGGGTGGTCGCGATCCGCCGCTGAACCCCTCTATTGTGCCCTCAAGGACGCTCGGCAATCACGCAAGCGAACTCCACGCCGCCGGGAGTGGTTGGCCCGCCGAGCCTGGCGCCCGCGCTCGGCGCGAGAACCGCGCTGGTCAGATGTGCCAGACTGAATCCGGCTGTTTCGAACAGCTCCGCCACTTCTTCGATCCGCGTCACCGAATAGCCGCTCTGGCGGGCCGCATATTCCGCGGCCATCCGCGCCAGCTCCGCGGGCGCCACCTTCAACTGGTGCCCTGCCTGTTCGGCCTCCCGCGCTACCGCTGCGCAAAATCCCTGCGCTTGCATAGTCGTGAAACCGGTTCTTCCCGGGCCGCCGTCCGGCCGGATGCGGTTGACCGTCACCGCCAGTCCGCCGGGACGCAGCAGGTCGCGCCATTTCCCCGTCAGTTCGGGTCGCGAGGACGGCGGGAACTGGCCAAGGAATGCGTGGCTGCAGACCACGTCGTACGGGGCGTCGGGGTGATAGTCCAGTATGTTCGCGCGCGAGCATTCGATCGCGACGCCCGCACGCTTCGCGTACCACTCGTTCAGGGCAAGCGGTGTGCCGCATACGTCCACTACCGAAACGCGCGGGGTTACGTTCCGTGCCGCGAATGCGCGGAGCACCTGCACCAGCATCGAGTAATCGGCTGCGGCCGAGATCAGCACGCGAGGTTGCCCGCCGCCGCCATCGACCATGTCGAACCCACGCCTGAAAAATTCCCAGTGATGAGCAGGGGTGGTCACCAGTCCGAGGACGCGTAGATACTGCCAGAAGCCGTGATTCCAGGCGCAGCTCTCGCCCGTGTCAGGATCCGTGCCGCAAAGCTCCGTGGCAAGTCTCGCAGCGAGCGGCGCGCTTTCCAGGACAGGCTCGTCGTATGGCGCTTGAGATGACGGTTGCATGCCACCCAGGAGTTTGTCGGGCTTGATTCCGCAAACGTAAGTTTATGACCGATAATCGTGCTTGGCGACGAAGAACGCAAGAATGATTTACTACCTGATCACGCAACGGCATGCCTTCACGATGCAGACCTTCCTGGATGACTGGGGAAAGGCGCTCGCGGATCGCATCACGATCGTGCTCTACGAACGCCTCTTTTCGAGCGGCTCGATCGTTATGCCGGAAGGGACCTATATCTTCACGAGCCTCGGCACAGACATGGGCAGCCGCAACCCGCCGGCGCGCAAGCGGCAGCTCGCCGGCGATCTGCGCAGGCATCTCACGGAGCGCTTTGGTCCCGCTCGCGTGCTCAACGATCCGGGGTCCTCGCTCGCGCGCTTCGACCTGCTGGAGGCCTTGCGCAAGCGGGGCATCAATCGCTTCGCGGCGTACCGGGTCAACGATACCCGGGTACCGCAGCGCTTTCCCGTGTTCCTGCGGCTGGGGCGCGGCTCCCAATGGGACGCGCCGCCGCTGCTGAAGACCCGTGAAGAATACGAGGCAGCGGTCAGAAGCGCCGGTGACCTGGAGGATCTGCTCGCGGTCGAATTCTGCGACACCGCCGACGCATCCGGCGTCTACCGGAAATATTCCTGCTTCATCGTTGGAGGCCGCATCGTGCCGCGGCACTTGTTGTTCAGCCGCAACTGGCTGGTAAAGGAGGCGGACCTCTACGAGCCCGCGATGGCCGAGGAGGAGCTGACATTCCTGGAATCGAACCCGCACGCGCAAGTGCTGGGGGAGGTGTCCCGCATCGCCAACATCACCTACGGCCGGATCGATTACGCCCTGCTGGACGGGCAGCCGCAAGTCTGGGAGATCAATGTCACGCCGATGATCGTGGGTCACGCAAGCAGGGAGATCCCGGCGCGCCGGCCCGTACATCTGAAGTTCGCGAAATTGTTTTCCGCGGCCCTCCAGGCCATCGACTCGCCCGCGATCTGAAGAGCGCGCATGCCGCAAGTCGAGATCCGCAAGATGCTGCCGGCCGAGATCGGCCGCGTGATCGAGATCCTGGCGTACTGGAACATGGCGCCGGTCGCGCCGAGCGCCGAATGCCCCGACGTGGAGACGACGGGCCTCGGCATGGGAAGCACTTTCGTCGCCGTTGCTGGTGGGAAGATCGTGGGCGTGTCGAGCTACCTCCTGCGCGCCGACGGCTGGGCGGAAACGGTCAGCCTGGGGGTGGAACCGTCCTGGCGAGGCGAAGGAGTGGGCGAGCGCTTGCAGCGCGCACGCCTGTTGGAGTTGAAGGCGTTGGGCATCCGGCACGTCAGGACGGAAACCGACCGGCCGGAAACGATCGCGTGGTACGTGAGGAAATTCGGCTACCGCATCGCCGGCACCGCGCCCAAGAAGCATGCATTCAGCCTCCCCGACGTCGGACACTGGACGGTACTGACGCTGGACCTCGAAGACTCAGGATGAGCAACACGTTCGATCAGCGGCGGCATGATCATGCGCGCACCTCCGAGATGAAATTCTCGAACTTGCCTCCGGCGTTGCGCGGGATCTCGTCGCAGTATACAAACGTCAACTGGAAACCGGGTGGAAGCCCCGACAGGATGAGCTGCCGCAAGCCGTTTTCCTGCCCGGCGGTGAGGTTGCATGACGTGACCAGCCTCGCTTCGATCGTGTCCAGGCTTTTCTGGACGAACTGGTGCTGCAGCACCGGGGCAATGCCGGTCAGGCTGCGGGTGCCGAAGGCGGGCCAGTAGCGCTCGCCGGTGGGCGCGACCAGGAGGCCGTTGCGCTCGCGGCCGAGCACCCGGGTCAGCACCGGCAAGCCGCGGCCGCAGGCACAGGGCCCGCCCACCTCTGCGTAATCCCCCAGCTCGTAACGCAGCAGCGGCATCGCATAGTTGAAGAGCGGCGTCACCACGACGCGGCCGACTTCGCCGGGCGCGCAGGCAGCGCCGGTCTCGTCGATCACCTCGACCAGGATGGATTCCGCCTGCACGTGCAGTTGCTCGCTTTGCGGGCACTGGTGCGCGATGACACCCACTTCCTCTGCGCTGTAGATGTCGATCACCGGCGCATTCCAGGCCTTGCCGCTCGCTACTCTCGCTTCGGGCTTGAGCACTTCGCCTACGGTCGCGACATGCTTCAGGCGCGGCAGCGCGATTCCCCGTTCCAGGCAGTGCTCGGCCAGATAGAGAAGATTCGAAGGGTAAGTCATGAGGTAGTCCGGGTCCTGGTCGCGCAGCCATTGCGCCTGCTGCGCGATGCTCGCACGCACACTCAGGAGCGCGGCGGGGCCCGTCTCGAAGGGAAAGCTCGCGCGATCGCCCCAGCGAGGTTGCTCCAGCCCGGCAGGGTACTCCGCCGGCACTTTGCTCATGCGGCGGATGACCGCGTAGCGGCCCCGAAAATCGTGCGGGTGCCACAGGTAGTGCCGCAGTGCGACCGCGTGGAAAATCCGGGCGTCGTGCTCGGTTCCCTGCACCCTGACGGGCGTGCCCGTCGAGCCCGAAGTCTGGTTGGTCAGTTTCCTGCCGAGCCGGGACGGGATTTTCGTGCTGATGAGTTCCTGCCCGGACCGCTGCAGCTCCCGGCGCGTGAGGACGGGCAGCCGCATCCAGTCCTCCAGCGTGAACGGGCGCGCCGGATCGATGCGTGCGGCATCCAATCGGCGGCGGTGCCAGCGCACGGTGCAGTGCGCGTGAGCCGCCAGCTCGCGAAGCTTGAGCAGCTGGAAATAGTTGAGGCGCGGCAATGGCCACCACTGGCTCAAGTCCAGAGTGCGCTGGGTGGGGTCGAGGGTCACGCCGCCATTTCTACCATAGGCCCGGCGAGGCCTGAAGATAATGCAGTGCGGCAAATTTCTACCGTGGCGGCCCAGTAAGAATTTCCGACAAAAGTCGTGGACATGGGCGGATAAAAAGACCGGTTGGGGGAGGTTACGCGAGAGAAATCTGTTGGCCGAATAACCGGTTATCGACATGACAGGCGCATTTCGAATACTGTCTCCCGGACTTGAGCCAGAGGGTGGCAAGAGGGCATAAAAAAGGGCGATTTGTCGAAAAACTTGACAGTCTTTCGCTCCTGACTCGGGGGTACACGGCAGCTTGCGATAAAAACAACGTAAAAACAGGGATTAATTCCTATAGGCACGAAAGATGCTTCAAATCTTGCTGCTTAAGCAGAGGTGAATCCGTGCCGTTGTCATTTTGTTGTAGCGCAACAAATGAGCGGTGTGGTGTGGGCGACGGCCCGAAAGAACAGAAAGGGAAACCGGATGGAAAGAAACCTGAAAACTTACGCATCAGCGGTTGCTTTGCTGGGTAGCCTGGGAATGCTGACGGCTGGAGAAGCCGCCGCAGTGGCGGTCACCGGTACCTGTCCGGATCAGAAAGACTACTCAGAGAGCCGGCAGTCGGTGGTACTGTCCGCGGTCGCGGCGGACACCCCGGACCCGGGCATCTATGAATACGGCTTCAAGGTCTGCAACATCTCCGGTTTTCCGGGGGAAGGGCAACCCGAATTCCGGCTGCGGGACTGGGAATTGCCGTACGATCCCTTGGCTGGAATATTCAACATCACCGCGCCCGAGGGCTGGAACTGGTCGTTAGAGAACGTAGGTGAGTCAAGACAGGAGACGGGTTGGGGGATCGACGGCCCGGGAAGCGCAACGCCCACCTGGCTGAATCCAGCCGATCCGTTCTACGATCCGCGCTATGTGGGTCTGACCCAGGTCATACACTTCTACACCTGCGAAGGTGTGAGCGAGTGTTACGGCCCCGACTTTAATTCAGACGCAATCGCCGCGGGCGATGAACGCAGCGGCTTCGGCTTCCGATCGCCGTTCGGACAGACCAATTCGCCGTACCAGGCGTCATGGGTCGACGTCTTTCCGCGCAGTGGCGACCCCGATTTTCCCAATCTGACCGGTCCGGGCGGTCCGAACAGCCCCGGGCTTATTGACCCGAGCGCTGTACCGGAGCCAAACGGGCTGGCATTGTTCGCCTTGGCGCTGGGCGCGCTGCTGGCCGGAAGAGGACGTCGCAAGAAGTCCGATCCGGCTTGACGGTTACACAACTCGCATCGATGAAACGGGGACGCAAGTCCCCGTTTTGTTTGGCGGCATCCCTCGGCTATAAATAGCACGTATGCACGTGCCGAACGACCACGACCGCGCAGGGGCCGCCCCTGACGGCGGTCAGCCGACTTCGCTTGTTGAAAGCGCCGTTCCCGGCATCTTCTGGCCGGGAATCCCGGACCCCCTGACCGCGCGGGTGCTCGCCGTGCAATACCAGTTGCGCGAATCGCAGTGGTGGACGCCTGAACAGTTGCTCGAGCACCAATTGCGCCAGGCCGGCGCCTTGATCGCGCACGCCCGGAAAACGGTCCCGTTCTACCGCGAGTTTCTGTCCAGTCTCGCCGGGCGCCCGTTCGGCTACGAGGAGTTCCGCCGCATACCGATTCTGACCCGGGAGCGGCTTCAGGAGGCCGGGGCGAGCATCGTGACCGAGGCGCTTCCCGCGGGACACGGACCGGCGCGCGGGATGGAAACCTCCGGTTCCACCGGACGGCCGGTACGGGCCCAGGAAACTGTGGTGACCCGCACGATGCTGAAGGCGATTAACCAGCGCTTCGCCCGATGGCATCGGCTCGATCACACCGGTAAGCTCGTCTCGATCCGCAGCCACGCGGCGCAACCTGGCCCGGAACCGGCGCGAAACTGGGGCAACGGCTACGCCAGCGGCCCGCTGGTGTTTCTCGACGTCATGACGCCGGTCGACGAGTTGCTCGAACGGATCGTGCACGAGCAGCCGCGCTATGTCGCGGTCTATCCAACGATCGCCCAGGCGCTTGCGCGAAGGGCGAATGAGCTCGGGGTGCGGCCGTCCCGCCTGGAGTGCATCCTGAGCTTCGGGGAGACGCTCGATTCGTCCGTCCGCGCGGACTGCGAGCGGTGGTTGGGTGCTCGGGTGCTCGACGCCTACAGCGCGATTGAAGCCGGTGTGCTGGCGCTCCAGTGTCCGGGCGGCGAGCACTACCACGTCGCCTCCGAAAGTGTATTGCTCGAAGTTCTCGACGATTCGGATCGGCCCTGCGCGCCGGGTGAGGTCGGCCGGGTTGTCGTCACGCCGCTGCACAATTTCGCCACCCCGCTGATCCGTTACGAAATCGGGGACTACGCGCAGGTGGGGGCGCCTTGTGCCTGCGGCCGCGGCCTTCCAGTCCTGAATCGAATCATGGGCCGCACCCGCAATATGCTCGTGCTGCCGACCGGGGAGCGGCGCTGGCCGTTCCCGGCCGGCGCCAAGCTGGCAAAGGAGGGAGCCGTCCGGCAGATTCAGTTGGTGCAGACCAGCCTGCACGAGATCGATCTGCGCGTAGTGAGTGTGCAACCCCTCACGGTCGAGCAGCGCGCGCGCCTGAGCGAAGCAGTCGTGCGCGAGTTCGGCCACCCGTTCCGGGTGCGTGTGATCGAAGCTGAACGGATCGAGCGTGCAGCGAGCGGGAAGTACGAGGATTTTGTCTGCGAGCTGACGGGATCGGAAATTCCGGCCAAGCCAGCACGCAAATCCGCCGCGCAGCCGCTGCCTCGCGATGCCCCCGAACCGAAGCACAGGCTGCGCATCGACGAGCGCTGGTCCGTGTGGCGTGACGTCGTGTTGCGCGGTGCGGGGTTTTCAGTGGATATCCTCCAGCAATTGTCGTCCGCTGAACTGGCCCGCTCGGCAGATGCTTTGCTGGCGGCGCAAGACCGACTCGACCATGCGTTGTCGGAGGCGAAGAAGGTGTGCTACCAGCAGATAAGCGCAGCCGGCGCCACGGATGTCAAAGGCTTGCGCCGCGTCATGAAGCGCCTGAAGAAGGGCCGGGTGCCTGCCGACGCGGTTACCGAACCTGAACTGCGGGAGCGGCTGGACGCGGCATCCGCCCTGCAATCCGAACTGGAGAGCGCCCGTCTTACGTACGGCGAAGCGTGGCGTCGCGAGGAGGGGATACCGAGGCAGCGGCTCAAGCAGCTGGCCGCAGAGTCCCGATTCCGCGAAGCCGTGGCGTGGCAAAACCGCAATGCACTGGTGAATGGCATTGATCCATGGCTGCGAGGATCGCTCCATGATCCAGCCGGCGCGGATAGCCAGGTACGCGAGTATCTCGTGGCGCGCTACCTGCAACGCTACGCGGCCAAGAACGACACGATCGGTTTTTTCGGCCCCGTAGGTTGGGCCAGAATCAGCGATATCGATGTCGCATTGCGGTTCGTGGCCGGCGATTCCATCGCGGTCCAGCCCGTCGTGCAATTCGAACCGTGGGCGATGCGGGCTCTGGCGCATACGATGTCGGCAGACGCGCATCTGCGCCCGTGGCTGTCCCCCACCCCGCACCCGGCTCACCGACGCGAAGGCGAGGATGGAATCGTCCTTCTCGAACGGCCTCTGCGATTGGCGCAACGGGAGCGTCTCGTATTCGAACGCTGCGATGGCACGACTGCCGCAAATGCCATCGCGGCGCAACTGGCCGCGGAACGACGTGAATTGTTTCCTGCCGAGACCGATGTGCTGGAGACGCTCGATCGCCTTGCCGCGGGTAAGCTGATCCGATGGAGTTTGGCGATTCCGCTGGTCGCCTCTCCCGACGGCTATCTGCGCACAGCCTTGGAGCGCCTGGCGCCGGGAGCGCCGACAGCGCGTTTCCTCGAGATGATGGACAGTCTTACGACGCTGAAGGAGCGGGCGTGTCAGGCCTACGGTGATGCCGACGCCGTCTCTGCGGCGATCGCCCGGCTGGAACGGGAATTCGAGAGCGTTTCCGGCGCGGCGGCCTCTCACCTTCCGGGGCAGGACTATGGCGGCAGAACGCTGGTTTATCTGGATACCCGCCGCGACGCATCGTGCGAGTTGAGCGAGACGCTGGCCCTCGAATTGGGGCGATCCCTGCGCCCCGTGCTGGACGCCGCGAGCTGGGTATCGCGGCAGTTCTTCGCGCAGCTGCTCGACTTCGTGGACGGCGTCTACGACGAGTGCCGGCAGGCGACTCGGAGCAATGCCGTGCCTCTCGATACCATCTGGTTCGAGATGCAAAAACGTGGCCACATCGTCGACGCCATTCGCGAAGACGTGTTCGAGCAGCTCATCGAGCGCTGGTCGGTGGTCATGCCCGTTCGTGAAAGTGAGCGCAGCGTCGAGGTCTGCTCCGAGGAGCTGCTTCCAAAGCTTGCCGAAGTTTTCGGCGACATGGAACAGGGCTGGCCGGGTGCGCGCTTCCAATCGCCGGACGTGATGCTGGCCGCCGACAGCATCGAGGCAGTCGGGGAAGGACGTTACCGGTTGGTGCTGGGCGAACTTCATCCGGCGACCAGAAGCCTGTTGCAGCCGCTCTTTATTGGCATGCACGCTCAACCCGCGCACCTCCTGGCAGCCGCGGCAAGCGACCAGGGCGAACCTGAACTGCGCATCGCGCTTGGCACCGAAAGGGCAATCTTCCGCAATGGATCGAATCCTGATTCGCCGATCGATTTCGAGATCGAATGCGATGAATCGCGCGCCGCTTTGCCGCGCGAGCGGGTGATACCGTCGGGCGCGTTGCTGGTGGAGCGCCGCGCGGAGGGCCTGGAGCTGCGCACGAGAGACGGCAGGCACCGGTTTCCTGCGGCCGCCTTTGTCGGGACCCAGGTGACTACGTTCATGAGAAACCAGTTCGCGCCGTTCGCAGAGCGCGCACATACGCCCCGCGTAACGATAGACCGGCTCGTAATCCAGAGAGAAAGCTGGCGCGTGCGACTGGACAGCCTCGAATTTGCGCATCGCGCGACCCGCGCCGAGCGTTTTCTCGGCGCCCGTCGCTGGGCCTTGTCGCTCGGTCTTCCGCGGCTGACTTTTTACCGGCTGCCGGGTGGGCACAAGCCGGTGTATCTGGATCTCGAGAGCCAGATCTATGTAGACGTGTTCGCCAAGCTGGTGCGCACGGCGAACGCCTCGAAGGCGGAGAGCATCTCGATTACCGAGATGCTGCCGCGACCCGACGAAGTGCCGCTCACGGGTTCCGGCGGGCAGCGATATACGTCCGAGTTCCGCATGGTGTTCGTGAACCGGACGTGACATTCTTTGGCGGGATTCCACCGCTACATTGAATGGAGCGGGTTGCTGCCATTCAACAGTTCTTCATCCGCATGTCTGCATCATCGCCCAAGCTCGCAGACGAAAACTTCGTATTTTCCGTTTACGCTGCGTTCGATTTCGGGCAGGCGCTCGAGCTGGATGTCGAATGGGTGGCCAAGCGTGTCCTGCAACGCGGCAATCAGCTCGCGCGCCTCGCCTTGCGTCAGCGGACGGTCTATCACGTACCGCACCACGACGCTCTCCAGGCTGCGCTGGAGCAGGCGGAACTGACGGAACGGCGCGATGCTCAGCCACAGCTTGCCCGGCAGGTTGGGGCTGCGCTGCGAGCCGTCGGGGAGCTGCACCATGTTGCGCGAGCGGCCCGCGATGCTGGAGAGCACGGGCAGACTGCGGCCGCAGGGGCATGGCAGCCCCGCCTGCGCGTAGTCTCCGATCGCATAGCGGATGAGCGGCATCGCGAAATTGTGCAGCGTGGTGATCACGACTGGCCCCGTTTCGCCAGGCCGGCACGGTGCGCCATCCGGCCCGATCACCTCGACGATGAGCCGTTCGGCCTGAGCGTGGTAATGGGCATGCTCCGGACATTGCAGGGCGATCAACCCCACCTCCTCCGCGCTGTAGACGTCGGTCAGTGGCACGCCCCAGGCCTCGCGGACAAGACGGGGCAGGTCGTCCGGCACCATCTCCCCGTACGAGCAGACTTCCCTGAGCGAGGGGACCTTCGTGCCGGTCTCGATGCAGTGGCGTGCCAGGGCTTGCAGATTGGAGGCATAAGTCAGCAGATAGGCGGGCGCCTCCTGCGCAAGCCATTGCGCCTGCACGTGAACCGGTTCGTGGATGTTCAGGTTGGTGTACGTGCCGGTCACGAACACCTGGTCAATGTAGTCTCCCCAGCCCGCCCCGGCACCGCGTTCCGCGTTGGCACGGATGAAGGCATACTTGGCGCCAAGATCGCGGCGACGCCAGAGGTGCTCGCGTATGCCGAATGCGCAATGCGTCGCGATGTCACAAGTGCTGCGGGCGAACCGGATTGGCATGCCCGTTGAGCCGGAAGTGGCTCCTTCGATCGCTTGACCGTGCAGGGGAAGGCGCACGCGGCTGCGCAGCGCGTCCCCGCGGACCTGAATATCCTCTCGCCGGAGGATCGGAATGCGGGCAAACATCTCCCAGTCGACTCGGCGCTCGAGCGTGTAACCGGCTTCGCGCAGCGCAGGCCCGTAGAACGGAACATGGGCGCCGGCGTGAGCAATCAGCTCCTGCAACTGGCGCAGCTGCGCAGCGCGCAGCCGCTCCAACGGCCACCATTGTGTATCGTCGAGCTGCAGCAGGAGGGAAAGCAGCGCCGACCCGGAAGCCGAGGGGAGCCCGGGCCACTCGATGCCGGGGACAACAGACCGGATCTCTGGCATCAGCCGATTGTATTCAGCAGCCCCATGGGCCGGTCAAGCGGATAAACTTCCGGGCGGCGCTTAACGCAACCCGGCATGGCGACAATACTACTCGGCTACGAGCTTGGAACCGGCTATGGCCATGCGGCGCAGTTCTTGCCCCTGGCCCTGGAGCTGCGCCGGCGCGGTCACGAGCCGGTGTTCGCGGTCAACGATATTGCGCGTGCCGAGACGTTGCTCGGCAGGCACCGCTTCCGGATTTTTCAGGCGCCCTTGTGGCTGTCCCGGGTGGGCGGCCTGCCTCCGGCGGGCAATTACACCGACATCATGATGCGCTTCGGGTTTCTCGATCCGGTGGGTTTGCTCGGTATCGCCAAGGCGTGGCGCAACCTCGTCCAGCTATTGAATCCGTCCCTGCTGCTGCTCGACCACAGTCCCGCCGCGCTGTTCTCCACGATCGGGCTCGGGGTGCCGCGGGCGCGCCTGGGCACCGGTTTTACCTGTCCGCCGCTGGCAACGCCCATGCCGCCTCTGGCATGGTGGCGGGCCAACACCCCGCTCCATGCTGAAATGTCGGAACGGGAGGTATTGCAGGTGGCGAACCGCGTGCGCGGCGAACTCGACCAGGCGCCCGCCGCGTCAGTCGCGGAGTTGATCGCAGCGGAGCACGACTTCATCTGCACGTTCCCGGAAACCGACCATTATCCGCAGCGCGCCGGCACGGAATATTGCGGACCGATACTCGACGCGGGCGAGGGCGCTCGCATGGCATGGCCCGCGGCCGAGGGACGGCGCGTATTCGCCTACGTGCGTTCGGAATATCCGTTCGTAAAGGAACTCGCGCGAGGGCTGCAAGCAGCCGGGTGCACCGCAATCCTGCACGTGCCGGGTTACGCTGCTGCCGCGCAGGCGCAGTTGACTACGCCGCGCGTCACCTTCTCCTCCGGAGCGGTGCGCATGGAAGACATGCAACGGGATTGCCATCTCGCGATCTGCCATGCGGGACACAGCGTTTCGTGCGGGATGCTGCTTGCCGGCAAGCCGTTGCTCCTGCTGCCCAGCCAGGCGGAGCAGGACATGATGGCGCGGCGCATCGAGGCGCTGGGCGCGGCACTCGCGCTGCCGGCAGGAAACACCGCGCC
>CAZQJF010000014.1:0-11590 GCA_964593735.1 uncultured Streptomycetaceae bacterium
CGCAGTTCATGATCGAATGGCAGCGGAACAGGCGATATGGATCCTCGAGGTTGTCGAGACGCTCGTTGATCGCCTGGTCGCGCGTGTCGGCTATGAAGCGGTACGCCTGCAGCAGCCCCGCCGGTCCCACGAATTTATCGGGATTCCACCAGAACGATGGGCACGCGGTCGAGCAGCAGGCGCACAGTATGCACTCGTAAAGACCGTTCAACTCTTCGCGCTGCTCGGGCGACTGCAGCCGCTCTTTCTCCGGCGGGGGATCGTTGTTGATGAGATAGGGCTGCACGGAGTGGTATTGCTTGAAGAACTGGGACATGTCCACGATCAGGTCGCGGATCACCGGCAATCCCGGCAGCGGCCGGATCACCACCGGCTCCCGCAGATCGGCCATGCGCGTAATGCACGCGAGCCCGTTCTTGCCGTTGATGTTCATCGCGTCCGATCCGCACACGCCCTCGCGACAGGAACGCCGGAATGCGAGGGAGTCGTCCTGGACTTTGATGCGCACGAGCGCGTCGAGCAGCATCCGGTCGGCAGGCTCGAGCTTGACGTCGTAATCCTGTATGCGCGGCCTGGCGCCGGATTCGGGATCGTAGCGGTAGATGCTGAATCTCATCGTTGCTCGTTTCTCGTCACTCGTTGCTCGTTGCTCGTTGCCCGTGACTAATCACGAGAAACGAGTAACGAATCACTCTCAATACACTCGCGCCTTGGGCTCGAACGACTCGACCGTGAGCGGCTTGCGATGCACGGGCTTGTACGCGAGACGGTCACCTTCCTTGTACCAAAGCGTGTGCTTGAGCCAGTTGATGTCGTCGCGGTCGGGAAAATCCGCGCGATCGTGCGAACCTCGGCTTTCCTTGCGCGCCTCCGCGGACACGAGCGAGGCGACCGCGGTATCGATGAGATTATCGAGCTCGAGCGCTTCGAGCCGCGCGGTGTTGAAGATCCTGCTCTTGTCCTTGATGCCGGTACGGGCGGCGCGTGCGCACACGTCCTTGATCATCTTCACGCCCTCGGCCAGGAGGTCGGGAAACCGGAATACACCGCAATGCAGCTGCATGATACGGCGCATGTCGGCACCGACGTCCGCAACCCGCTCGCCGCTGCCCTGGCCGTCGAGCCGGGCGAGCCGGGCGAGAGTCATCTCCCCCGCGTCCTTGGGCAGATTCACGTGCGTCCTGCCGTTTTCCCCGTTTTCCTTGAGGTCGCGGATCACCCGCTCGCCGGCCGCCTTGCCGAACACCAAGAGGTCGAGCAGCGAATTGCACCCAAGCCGGTTGGCGCCGTGGACCGAGACGCAGGAGCACTCTCCCGCCGCGTAGAAGCCGGGCACCACGGCCTCGGGATCCCCGTCTTTCGGAACCACCACCTGGCCGTGATAGTTGGTCGGTATCCCGCCCATCTGGTAGTGGCACGTCGGAATCACGGGTATCGGTTCCTTGACTGGGTCGACATTGGCGAATTTCTTGGCGATCTCCCGGATACCGGGCAGCCGCAGGTTGATCTTCTCCTCGCCGATATGGTCCAGCTTGAGCAGTATGTAGTCGCCATCCGGCCCGGCGCCGCGTCCTTCCTTGATTTCGGTCGCCATGGCGCGTGAAACCACGTCGCGGCTCGCGAGGTCCTTGGCATTCGGGGCGTAACGCTCCATGAAGCGTTCCCCGTTCTTGTTGAGCAGGTAACCGCCTTCGCCGCGCACCCCCTCGGTGATCAGCACGCCCGCGCCCGCCACGCCGGTCGGGTGAAATTGCCAGAATTCCATGTCCTGGAGCGGAATGCCGGCCCGGGCCGCCATGCCCAGGCCGTCGCCGGTGTTGATGAAAGCATTGGTGCTGGCGGCGAATATGCGGCCCGCGCCTCCGGTCGCGAAGACCGTGGCCTTTGCCTGCAATATCATCACCTCGCCGGTTTCCATCTCAAGAGCGGTAACGCCCAGCACGTCGCCGTTGACGTCGCGCACCAGGTCGAGCGCCATCCATTCGACGAAGAAATGCGTGCGGGCCTTGACGTTGGCCTGGTACAGCGTGTGCAGCATCGCGTGGCCGGTGCGATCGGCTGCCGCGCAGGCACGCGGCACCGGGCTTGCGCCGTACTGCCGCATGTGGCCACCGAACGGCCGTTGGTAAATTCTGCCGCTTTCAAGGCGGTCGAAGGGCATCCCCAAGTGCTCGAGCTCGTACACCACTTCGTGCGCTTTGCGGCACATGAACTCGATCGCATCCTGGTCGCCGAGGTAATCGGAGCCCTTGACGGTGTCGTACATGTGCCAGTGCCAGTTGTCCTCCTCGAGGTTGCCGAGCGACGCGGCGACGCCGCCCTGCGCGGCAACGGTGTGCGACCGCGTGGGGAATACCTTGGAAAGCACAGCCACCTTGAGATCAGCGCGCGCCAGCTCGAGCGCCGCGCGCAGCCCGGAGCCGCCGCCGCCGACGATGACCGCATCGAACGTTCTAACGGGCAGCGACATTGAGACTCCACACTATCTGGATCGACCAGATGGCGTAACACACCAGCGCGACGACGGTGACTACGTAAAGTATGAGCCGCCAGCCGGTGTCCTTGACGTAATCCATGAGGACGTTGCGCACGCCGATCCACGCGTGCAGGTAGAGGCTCAGCAGGAAGAGGATGGTACCGTAACGCATGGCCGGGAAGCCCCACAACGCCTGCCAGTACCAGTAATCGAACTTGGGCACGCCCGCCACCATGGCGAGGATCATGATCGTGTAGACGGCCATGATGACCGCGGTGACTCTTTGCGCGAGCCAGTCGCGCAGGCCGTAGTGGGCGCCGACGACTTCGCGCGTCACCATATCAATGCCCCGAATACCAGGGTCAAGGCGATGCTGACGGCGAGGACGGCCCAGCTCGTCGCCCGCGCCGCCTCCAGACTCACGCCGTAATGCAGGTCGAGCGCCAGGTGCCGGATGCCGGCGCAGAAGTGGTGCAAATACGCCCAGATCAGACCGATCAGGACCAGTTTCATCACCGGGTGCGCGACGGCGCTCGTGAATACCGCGAACGATTGCGGTGAGTCCAGGCTGAGCTGCAGCCAGTAGAGCAGCAACGGTATCAGCAGGAACAGCGCGACGCCCGTGACCCGATGCACGATGGAAACAAACGCCGGCACGGGCAGCCGGATTTCGAGGAGGTTGAGGTACTTGGGTCGCGGATTCGGCATCGACTTGCCTGCTTGCTTCGAGGCGAGTGGGTGGCTGCGCAAGTCTTGTTTAAGGCTTGAAATTCTAGCAGTTTTTGGTGCACTGCAGTAGTGCGATGAGCCTCCGCCCGCGCAATTTGTTGCTGGTCTCGATACACGTGCGTAAGACGGTCGACAGGCACGGACGTGCCCGATTAAACGGTACCCGGACTTCGGGGCCTGCACACGAGCCGGTTCAGTCTTGTCATCGCGCCTCCGGGTTCGCTATCATCCCGGCACGCGGACGAACTCGCGCGCCCCGTCGTTTATCCGCCGCGCGGCCTTTCCCGAACAAAAGACCACTTTCCGCGACTCAGGAGTCCAAGTGATGAAACGTCCCATGCGCGTGGCGGTCACCGGCGCCGCCGGCCAGATCGGCTACAGCCTGCTGTTCAGAATCGCCGGGGGTGAAATGCTCGGCAAGGATCAACCGGTGATCCTGCAATTGCTCGAAATTCCCGACGAGAAAGTCCAGAAGGCGCTGAAGGGCGTGATCATGGAGCTTGACGACTGCGCGTTCCCGCTGCTCCAGAACGTAATCCCTGCGTCGGATCCGATGGTGGCGTTCAAGGACGCGGACGTTGCGCTGCTCGTAGGCGCGCGGCCGCGCGGTCCGGGAATGGAGCGCAAAGACCTGCTCGAGGCCAACGGGAAGATTTTCGCGCCGCAGGGCAATGCGCTCTCGGAGGTGGCAAGCCGCGACGTGAAGGTGCTCGTGGTCGGCAACCCGGCGAACACCAATTGCCTCATCACCATGAAGAACGCCCCCAGGCTGAAGCCCGCCAATTTTTCGGGCATGATGCGCCTCGACCATAACCGGGCTCTGACCCAGGTCGCCCAGAAAGTCGGCAAGCCGGTTTCGAGCGTGCGCAAGATGACGGTATGGGGCAACCATTCCGCGACCCAGTATCCCGACCTGTTTCACGCGGAAGTTGATGGCGAGAAGGCGGCCCGGCTCATCAACGACCAGCAGTGGATTGAGAACGACCTGATCCCGACCATCCAGAAGCGCGGCGCGGCGATCATAGAGGCGCGCGGGCTTTCATCGGCTGCGAGCGCCGCGAACGCCGCGATGGACCACGTGCGCGACTGGATTTTCGGCACGCGCGAAGGCGACTGGGTCAGCATGGGAATCCCGTCCGAGGGCAGTTACGGCATACCCGAGGGCGTGATCTATGGGTATCCCTGCGTGTGCCGCGACGGGCGATACGAGATCGTCAAGGGCCTGGACGTGAGCGAATTCAGCCGGTCGCGGATGCAGACAACGCTGAAGGAACTGCACGAAGAGCGCGACGGCATCAAGCAGTTGATCGGCTGAGCAGTAGAGGGTGGCTCGTTACTCGTTACTCGTTACTCGTCGCTCGCGTGTTGTTGCCTCTGCGAGGGGTTAGCGAGTAGACAAGGGCCACGAGAAACGAGAGACGAGCCACTTCCTGGCCTCAAGAGGAGAAGCAATGGCCGACAAACCGAAGCCATCCGGATTCAAACCGAAGAAATCGGTCGCGCTTTCCGGCGTGGAAGCCGGCAGCACCGCGCTGTGCACCGTCGGCCGCAGCGGCAACGATCTTCACTACCGGGGCTACGACATTCTCGACGTGGCCGATCGCTGCGAGTTCGAGGAAATCGCACATCTCCTGATTCACGAGCACCTGCCGACCGCCAGGGAGCTTGCCGGCTACAAGGCGCGCCTGCGCACATTGCGCGGGCTGCCCGAGGAAGTACGCGCGGTGCTCGAGCACGTGCCGGCGTCCGCGCATCCCATGGATGTCATGCGCACCGGCTGCTCGGCGCTCGGCGCCATCATGCCCGAGGCCGAAGACCACAGCGAGGCCGGGGCCCGCGATATTGCGGACCGCCTCATCGCGTGCTTCGGCTCGATGCTGCTCTATTGGTATCACTACAGCCACAACCGGCGCCGTATCGACACGGTCACGGACGACGATTCCATCGGCGGGCATTTCCTTCACCTGCTGCATGGCAAGCCGGCCCGCGAGTCGTGGGTGAAGGCAATGCACACTTCGCTCAATTTGTACGCGGAACACGAGTTCAACGCCTCGACCTTCGCGGCGCGGGTCGTCGCCGGGACCGGCTCGGACATGCATTCGGCCGTCACCGGGGGCATCGCGGCATTGAAAGGCCCCAAGCACGGAGGCGCAAACGAGGTCGGATTCGAGGTGATGAACCGTTACCGGACACCGGACGAGGCGGAGGCGGACATCGTGAAGCGCGTGGCCGGCAAGGAAACGGTGATCGGCTTCGGGCACCCGGTCTATACCGTCGCCGACCCGCGCAACAAGATCATCAAGGAGGTCGCCCGGCGACTCTCGCAGGAGGCCGGCGACATGAAGATGTTCGAGATCGCCGACCGGATTGAAACGGTGATGATGAGAGAGAAGCAGATGTTCGCCAATCTCGACTGGTTCTCCGCGGTTTCCTACCACCGCATGGCCGTTCCGACCGCGATGTTCACGCCGATCTTCGTCGTCTCACGCACCGCCGGCTGGGCAGCCCACGTGATCGAGCAGCGCATCGACAACAAGATCATCCGTCCCGCGGCCGTCTATACCGGGCCCGAGGATCTCGAGTTCGTTCCGTTAGACAAGAGAAAGTAACCAGCCACCCTTTCGACATCAGGAGAGCAAATCATGGGCAAGACTATCGATCTCACGGCCGCTGACGGCCATAAGTTTTCTGCGTATGTTGCGGAGCCCTCGGGCAAGCCCAAAGGCGCGCTGATCGTTGTGATGGAGATCTTCGGCGTCAACAGCCATATAAAGAGAGTTACCGACGAATACGCCGGGGACGGCTACCTCGCGATCGCGCCGGCATTCTTCGACCGCGTGCAGCGGGGCCTCGACATCGGGTATACGCCGCCGGACATCGAAGTCGGGCGCGGCATCATGCAGAAAATGAAGTTCGAAGACGCGCTCAAAGACGCCGAGGCGGCCAGGCAACAGGTGGCTTCGGCCGGCAAGACCGGCATCATCGGCTACTGCTGGGGCGGGTCACTCTCATTCAAATCGGCGTGCAACGTGAATGGTCTTGCGTGTGCCGTTGCGTACTACGGCGGGGCCATACCCTCGCTCATCAACGAGAAGCCGAAATGCCCGGTGCTGTTCAACTGGGGCGAAACCGATGCATCCATACCGCTGGAGAAGGCCAAGGAGGTCGCCGCGGCGCACAAAGGCCAGGTCCACTACTTCTACCCGGGCGCGGGCCACGGCTTCAATTGCGAGCAGCGCGGCTCCTACAACGCGGAGTCCGCGAAGCTCGCGCGCACCCGTACGCTGGAGTTTCTTAAGAAGCACATCGGATAAGAAATCCGACAAACTTTTGCCCTGAAAACGATCGAGAACGCAAATACCTGGCCCTGATATCTCACCCCATGTCGACGCATGTTCCCAACGCCCGCCCGAAACCGGACAGGGTTCTCACCGACATCGCCGACTATGTCGTCGGTTATCAGATCAAGAGCGAAGAAGCCTACAACACGGCCCGGCTGTGCCTGATGGACACGCTCGGCTGCGGCCTGGAGGCGCTGGAGTATCCGGCCTGCACCAAGCTGCTCGGGCCGATCGTTCCGGGGACCGTGGTGCCGCACGGCGCGAAGGTGCCGGGTACGCCGTTCCAGCTCGATCCGGTGTCCGCCGCATTCAATATCGGGGCGATGATCCGGTGGCTCGACTTCAACGACACGTGGCTCGCTGCGGAATGGGGCCATCCGTCGGACAATCTCGGCGGCATCCTCGCCGTCGCGGACTGGCTGTCCCGGACCCGGCTCGCGCAGGGGAAGGAGCCGCTCCTGGTGCGCGATGTGCTCACCGCCATGATCAAGGCGCACGAGATCCAGGGCGTGATCGCGTTGGAGAACAGCTTCAACCGCGTGGGACTCGACCACGTGGTGCTCGTCAAGGTCGCCTCTACGGCCGTGGTGACGCAGTTCATGGGCGGCACCCGCGACGAAATAATCGATGCCGTCTCCAATGCCTGGATAGACGGTCAGTCGCTGCGCACCTATCGCCACACCCCCAATGCCGGCTCGCGAAAGTCCTGGGCGGCGGGCGACGCGTCGAGCCGCGCGGTGCGCATCGCCTGGATGACCCTGAAGGGGGAAATGGGCTATCCCTCCGCACTCACCGCGAAGACCTGGGGCTTTTACGATGTGCTGTTCCGCGGCAAGCCGTTCCGCTTGAAGCGCCCGTACGGCTCGTACGTCATGGAAAACGTGCTGTTCAAGATCTCCTACCCTGCCGAGTTTCACGCGCAGACTGCGGTCGAATGTGCGATCCGGCTCCATCCCGAAGTCAAAGACCGCCTGGACGAGATCAAAAAGATCGTCATCACCACGCACGAGTCGGCGATCCGCATCATCGACAAGAAGGGTCCGCTGCACAATCCCGCCGACCGGGACCATTGCATACAGTACATGGCTGCCATCGGGCTCATGCGGGGCGCTCTCACCGCCGCAGACTACGAGGACGCCGCTGCGGCCGACCCGCGAATAGACCGGTTGCGTTCGAAAATGGCCTGCGTGGAAAACAAGCAGTGGACCCGCGACTATCTGGATTCCGGCAAGCGTTCGATCGCGAACGGCATCCAGGTGTTTTTCAGCGGCGGGGATAAGACGGCCCGGATCGATGTCGAGTATCCGCTCGGACACCGGCGCCGCCGCAAGGAAGGCATCCCGCTGCTCGTAGCCAAGTTCAAGACTAATCTCGCGCGCCGCTTTCCGCCCAAGCAGCAGCAGGCCATACTCACCTTGTGCCAGGACGCTCAGCGGCTGGAGGCTACCCGCGTCAACGAGTTCGTGGACCTGTTTGCCGCCGGGTAAGCAGGCGCCATGGCCAGCTTCATCCGCAACGCAATCGCGCTTCTGCCTGCAGTACTTACGCCTCTGATGGCCGACGCACAGTCCACGCCGTCCAAGGGCAAACCGGCGGTTCTGCCGGAAGTGGTCGTCAGCGCGACGCGGGTCGAGGAAGACGGCTTCGAGCTCCCAATCGCCATCGACCGCGTAGAGGGCAGCACCGTGCGGGAGGTCAAACCACAGGTCAACCTGTCGGAGTCGCTGAACCGCGTGCCGGGTATCGTGGTGCAGAACCGGCAGAATTACGCGCAGGACCTGCAGATCTCCTCGCGCGGCTTCGGCGCGCGCTCGACATTCGGCGTGCGCGGGCTGAGGTTGATCGCGGACGGCATCCCCGCCACGATGCCGGACGGCCAGGGCCAGGCGGCAACCTTCAGCCTGGGCTCCGCCGACCGCATCGAGGTGATGCGCGGGCCGTTCTCCAGCCTTTACGGCAATGCCGCCGGCGGCGTGATCCAGATCTTCACTGCCGATGGGCCGCCGCAGCCGACGCTCTCGGGAAGCCTGAGCGCCGGCAGTTACGACACCGTCAAGACCGGGGTGCAGCTTGGCGGGACGAGCGGCCGGTTCAATTACCTGGGCGACCTGTCGCGCTTCGAAACCCAGGGATACCGCCAGCACAGCGCGACGCGGCGGGACCACCTGAACGCGAAGCTGAAGTACGACGCCGGCAGCGCCGGCGTATTTACGCTGGTGGTGAATTCCCTCGACCAGCCCGAAACCGAGGACCCGCTCGGCTTGACGGCGGCGCAGGTCGCCCTGGACCGGCGGCAGCCGGGCGCGAATGCCCTCGCCTTCAACACGCGCAAGAGCGTCTCGCAGAATCAGCTCGGCCTCACCTACGGGGTCGACGTCAGCGCTTCGGACCGCATCGAGGCGCGCGCCTACTACGGCGACCGCCAGGTCACACAGTTCCTGGGGATCCCGCTTTTCGTTCAGGCAGGCCCCACGCACTCGGGTAGCGTCATCGATCTCGATCGCGGCTACGGGGGCGTGGGGGTGCGCTGGACGCGGTCGATGCGGATCGCCGGCGGCCCCCTTACCGCAAGCGTCGGCCTCGATCACGATCGCATGGACGAGCGGCGCACCGGCTTTCTGAACAATCTGGGTGTTGCCGGCGCGCTGAAGCGCGACGAAGACAATACGGTCTCCAATACGGACCTCTACGCGCAGGCACAGTGGCGACCCTCACCGCGCTGGACCCTGCTCGCCGGCCTGCGCCGCAGTCACGTGAGTTTCGAGTCCGCCGATTCCTTCATCACGGCCGCAAACCCGAACGATAGCGGCACGCAGGATTTCGTGCGCACGACGCCCGCCGCCGGCGTGACATTCCATCTCGCGCCGTCCCTGAACCTGTACGCGAACGTGGGTAGGGGCTTTGAAACCCCCACGTTTGCCGAGATCGCCTACCGCTCCGACGGCACGACCGGTCTCAATTTCGGCCTGAAACCGGCCCTGTCGCTGCACCGTGAGATCGGGATAAAAGCGCGGATCGAGGACTGGATGCGGCTCAATCTCGCGCTCTTTCGCATCGACGTGACCGACGAAATCGTCGTCGACCGCGCCGCGGGGGGGCGCACCACGTTCAAGAACGCCTCCAAGACCCGGCGCGAGGGCATGGAGCTTGCCTGGGAGGGCCGGTTCTCCCGCGGCTTTGAAGCGCTGCTCGCGTACACGCTGCTCGATGCGCGCTTCGAGGAGACGTTCGCAAGCGGTGTGCCGCCGGTGACGGTACAAGCGGGGAACCGGCTGCCCGGCGTTCCGCCGCGCGTGCTCTACGGCGAAGTCGTGTGGCGCCACGCCGCTTCGGGATTCCACGCCGGGGTCGAAGGGCGTTACAACGGCAAGATCTACGTCAACGATTCGAACTCAGAGGCCGCAAGCGGATATACCGTCTGGAACCTGAGGGCTGGCTTCGAGCAGCGCAGCCGCAACTGGCGCTTTTCGGAGTTCGTGCGCATCGACAACGTGACCGACAAGCAATACATCGGCTCAGTCATCGTGTCCGAGGCGAACGGCCGCTTTTACGAGCCTGCGCCCTCCCGCAACGTTCTCGTGGGAGTTCAGGCCAGCCTGCGGTTTTGAAGGTGATGCCGCTGCGCTGGTGATGGGGTGATGCCGCTAGTGATGCGGTGATGAGTCTCACTGCTCCGTCAGTTCTTCACTTCTTCACTACTTCACTGCGTCACCGCGTCATGCGGCGCGCGATGCGCTGCCGATGGCCGCGTTGACGGCCGGCATTACCTTCTCCGCCATCAGTTCCATGGAACGCCGGGCCAGTTTCGGGTCGACCCAGTCGTGGCCGGCGTAGAGCAGCGTGCCGAAATCGCCGATGGTCTCGCGAAACGCGAGTATCTGGTCCACCACGCTGTTGACGCCACCGCAGATCACCAGCCGGTCGAGCAGGTATTCCACCGTCACGGCGTCGTTGGGCATCTTCAGATCGTGCTTGTAGATGTCGGCCTGCCCGCGGCTCTTGCGCTTCGTCAGCAGGTTCCAGTAATAGAAACCGTAAGCGCCCGCCGGGTCCCGGGCGTAGCGCCGCGCCGTGGCATCGTCATCCGCCACGAAAATACTCTTGCATACCCGCCAGTCCGCCGGGTCCGCCTTGCGGCCGCCCTGCTCGCATCCCTTCACGTACATCGGCCAATGAGTCGCCGCCCACACCGGCTGGAGAAAATTCGCCGTGATGGGCGTCCAGCCACGGGCAGCAGCCGCCACCACCCCCTTTGAATGAGGGACGACGACGGTCACCACGATCGGCGGGTGCGGTTTCTGGTACGGCTTCACCATCACGCCCTGCCCGGTTTCGCGGAGCAGGGTTTTGTCGGTGCTGATGTTCCAGTACTTCCCCTGCAGGTTGTACGGCGCATCGCCGGACCAGATCGCCAGAATCTGGTCGATGGACTCGACGAACATCTCGTTGCGGTCGAGATCGAGGTTGCCGAAGACTTCCTGGTCGGAGCGCAGGCCTCCGGGGCCGATGCCGAACAGGAAGCGCCCCTCCAGCATGTGGTCGACCATCGCGACGGTCGCGGCCACCTGCGCGGGATGGCTGTTGGGAAGATTGACCGTGCCGCTGCCCAGCTTGATCTGCCGGGTGTCGTGCGCGAGGCTCGCTATGAACGTCAAGCACGACGGAATGGACTCGCACACGTCCGTCACGTGCTCGCCGATCAGCGCATCGCAATAGCCGAGCCGGTCGGCGAGCAGCACCGCTTCGCGGTCCTCCTTGAGCGTCTGTGTATAGTCGCGCCCGTACGGATGCATGGGCATGGTGAAGAAGCCGAGTTTCATGCTTTGCCTCGCAGATTATTAGCCGCAGATAAACGCAGATAACCGCAGATAAACGCAGACAAAAATCCGCGAATCCCTTATCAGCCACAGATAAACACAGATGAACACAGATAGAATCCGAAGCCCCATTGGCCATCGATAGATAACCGTATAAATCGAATCATACCGGTAAATCCATGATCCACCGCCCGATTCCGTAACGTGAACCCCGACGCTTGCGTGAT
>CAZQJF010000014.1:11690-15748 GCA_964593735.1 uncultured Streptomycetaceae bacterium
TCCACTACTCGCAATTCCTCGACCCGCAGGGCAAGGCGGTTCAGCCGCTGCCCGAATTCGCACGCGATCCCCAGGCCCTGATACCGCTTTACCGCTGGATGGTGCTGATGCGCACCTACGATGCCAAGGCCATCGCGCTGCAGCGCACCGGCCAGCTCGGCACGTTCGCGTCCATGCTCGGCAAGGAGGCGGTCGAGGCCGGCGTCGGCAGCGCGATGGCGAAAGATGACGTCTTCCTCATGACCTACCGGGAGAACGGCGTGCAGCTCATGCGCGGTGTGACGCTGAAGGAGCTTTTTCTGTACTGGGGCGGCGACGAGCGCGGCTCCGACTTTGCGGCCCCGCGCAAGGATTTTCCGATCTGCATCACCATCGCGGCGCACGCCACTCACGCCGTGGGTGTCGCCTACGCGATGAAGCTCAGGCGGGAGCCGCGCGTGGCGGTCTGCGCGCTGGGCGACGGCGCGACGTCCAAAGGGGATTTCTACGAAGGCATCAACGCGGCCGGCGTGTGGAAGCTGCCACTGGTATTCGTGGTGACCAACAACCAGTGGGCGATCTCAGTGCCGCGCCACGTGCAAAGCGCGACGCAAACTCTGGCGCAGAAAGCGATCGCGGGCGGATTCGAGGGCGTTCAGGTGGACGGCAACGATGTCGTCGCCGTACGCCATGCCATGGATCAGGCGCTGGCCAGGGCCCGCACCGGCGGCGGGCCTACGCTCGTCGAGGCGCTCACCTACCGCCTTGCCGATCACACTACGGCGGACGACGCGACCCGCTACCGCAATCCCGATGAGCTGGCCGGCGCGTGGAAGCTCGAACCGCTGTCGAGACTGAGAGCCTACCTGGGCGCAGCGGGAGCCTGGGACAAGACCCGGGAGGACGCGCTGCTCAAGGAATGCAACGAGCAGGTACAGGCCGCGGCGCAGGCATACCTCGACACGCCGCACCCCGGCGTGGAGTCCATGTTCGACCATCTCTACGCCACTCTGCCCGCGGCGCTGCAGGCGCAGCGTCGGCAGGCGCTTGGCGAATAATGACAACGCAACCGCAGATACACGCAGATATACGCAGATATACGCAGATAGGATCAAGAGCGAGAGATCAATGCACAGATCCGCAAGTGCCCCACGTCATGTTTGGCCGATTCCTGTTCCTCATCCGCGTTTATCTGCGTTTATCTGCGGCTGATTCCAGTTCTTGACGCATGGCGCAGATCACCCTCGTCGAAGCCATCAATCTCGCGCTGAAACGCGAGATGGAGAGCGACCCGACGGTCGTCGTGCTCGGGCAGGACGTGGGCGTGGATGGCGGCGTGTTCCGCGCAACGCTGGGTCTGGCCCAGCGTTTCGGCCCGGAGCGCGTGGCCGACACGCCGCTCGCCGAAGGCCTCATCGCCGGCATGAGCATAGGCATGGCGGTCGAAGGCCTGAAGCCGGTCGCGGAGATCCAGTTCGCCGGGTTCGGCTACACGACGATAGACCAGATCCTCAACCACGCCGGGCGCATGCGCCACCGCACGCGCGGGCGGCTGACGTGCCCGATGGTGCTGCGCATGCCGTGCGGCGCCGGCATCCATGCGCCGGAGCACCACTCGGAAAGTCCGGAGACCATGTTTGCCCACATCCCGGGGATACGCGTCGTGTATCCCTCTTCACCCCGGCGCGCGTATGGTTTGCTGCTGGCCGCGATCCGGGATCCCGACCCGGTCGTGTTCCTGGAACCGACCCGGCTTTACCGCCTGATCAAGGAGGAGGTCGCCGACGACGGACTCGCAACCCCGCTGGACGTCTGTTTCACCGCGCGCGAAGGCAGCGACATCACGCTCGTCGCGTGGGGCGCGATGGTGCACGAGACCCTCGCCGCCGCCGACGATCTCGCGGAACAGGGCATCGCCGCCGAGGTGCTGGACGTGGCCACCCTCAAGCCCCTCGACATGGACAGCATACTCGCATCGGTGGCCAGGACCGGCCGCTGCGTCATCGCCACGGAGTCGCCGCGCACCTGCAGTTACGCGGCGGAAATCGCGGCCAACCTGGCCGAGGACGGCCTGCTCACGCTCCTCGCCCCGGTGCACCGGGTCACCGCGTACGACGTGGTCGTCCCGCTGCCGCGCCTCGAACACCAGTACATGCCGGGCAAGCAGCGCATCATCGCTTCGGCCAAGAAACTCTTGGCCTTCGCTTAAGAATGGACTGCTCACGGCACCTCCGACGGTATTGCGATGGCTTGCTCCCTTGCCATACATGACATGGTCGCGCTCGAGCCGTCCATTCTTTACTCAAGTTCATTTTTTGGTTTTTCATTGAAAAATTTTCATCTATGAAAATTTTTAAGCTCCCCGACCTCGGCGAAGGCCTGCAGGAAGCCGAAATCGTGAAGTGGCACGTGAAGGTCGGCGACGATGTGCAGGCCGACCAGCCCATGATTTCAGTGGAGACGGCCAAGGCGGTGGTCGATATCCCTGCCCCCTACTCCGGGAAGATCGCGAAGCTCTACGGCAATCCGGGCGATATTGCGCACCTCGGCGCCCCGCTCGTTGCGTTCGAGGGTGAAAGCGATACCGCCGACGCGGGCACCGTCGTGGGCAAAGTGGAGGTGGGACAGAAAGTCGTGACCGACGGGCCGGTCGCGCCGGCACCGGTCAGCAGCGGCATCAAGGCCACCCCGGCGGTGCGCGCACTCGCGCGCAAGCTCAACGTCGACCTGACGATGGTCACGCCGACGGGCGCCGACGGGCTGCTCACCATCTACGACGTGCAGCGCGCGGCGCGCATCCTTTCGGAGATCGGCCCGATCGAGATGCTGCGCGGGGTGCGCAGGGCCATGGCGCAGAACATGGAGCTGGCCCACGCCGAGGTCGCCTCCGTCACGATCATGGACGACGCGGACATCGATTCCTGGCCGGCGGGCACGGGCACCATGCTGCGGCTGATCCGCGCGCTGGTCGCCGGCTGCCGCGCCGAGCCTTCGCTCAATGCCTGGTATGACAGCGAGAAGGTCGGGCGCTGGGTCCTCAAGAAGATAGACATCGGCATCGCGGTGGACACTCCGGACGGGCTGCTGGTCCCGGTGCTGCGCAACTGCGGGGAGCGCGACCTCCAGGAGATCAAGCAGGCACTCGACAAGCTCATCGCCGACGCGCGGGCGAGAAAAGTGCCGCCCGAGGAACTTCGCGCCAACACGATCACGCTGTCCAATTACGGCTCGATCGCGGGGCGCTACGCCTCGCCGGTCGTGGTGCCGCCGACGGTGGCGATACTCGGCGCGGGAAGGATCGCCAAACAGGTCGTGGTGGTGGACGACAAGCCCGCAGTGCGCCGCATGCTGCCGCTCTCCCTCACGTTCGACCACCGCGTGGCGACCGGCGGCGAAGCGGGACGATTCCTGAAGGCGGTGATCGCCGACCTGCAGTCAACGACGTAAGTCATTTACCGCAGAGGCGCAGAGGACTCAGAGGAAAAACAAAACAGGAATTAACCGCCAAGGCGCCAAGACGCCAGGAAACACGAGACCGCGATCACGAAGTACGGCTGCCTCGCGCAAGCGGCTGAACTTAGGACAGACGCCTGAGCTCCGCTCCAGATTCGGATGTAACGTCCCGCAGCACCGGCGAATGACCGACGCCGCCAGCATCGAGCGGGCTTGTCACGCCCCGGCCGCCCCGGTTCAGCACGTGGGTGTAAATCATCGTGGTGCTCACGTCCTGGTGCCCGAGCAGTTCCTGTCTCGACTTCCCTTGGCCCCAGCTCGCGCGGATGGCGCTTGCCGTGAAACAGGACGTAGCGCCGCACCCACTCAACGTAGGACTGCTCGGTGCGTATACTGTAGTGCCTGAAGCGAATGCGCTCGCGCACCTGGTCGAGCAGCCGCACCCCGCCCGCGGGTGGGGCGCCCGGTTCGGGCTCGCGCGCGGCATGGACGGTGGGCGATGATCGGTGGGCTGTATGCATATTCAGGTTCCCTGTCTGGTGGAATCTTGATCGTCCGTCAAGGACTGGGTTTTATCCGTCCCATCGACGCTTTACACCGCGTCGTTGGGACGGCCACTTCTAGTT
>CAZQJF010000015.1:0-12153 GCA_964593735.1 uncultured Streptomycetaceae bacterium
CGACGACGTACTCCGCGCCGCGGTAGAGCTCGGTGTGCCCCTTTTGCCGGCCGAATCCTTTCACCTCGGTCACCGTCAGACCGCTGACGCCGATTTCCGAGAGCGCTTCGCGCACTTCATCGAGTTTGAACGGCTTGAAAATCGCTTCGATTTTTTTCATGGGAACCCTCCGTGATCGGTGCACGTTTTCACATTAAAGAATAGCACAGGTGCCCTCCCGTCATTGCGCAATTGGCGGATGGCCCTCTCACGCCCTGCTGCTTCCCTGTGATCCCGGTTTACTACCCGACCCATGCCCCCCCCAATTACAGCCTGTCGGTTCGGCTATACCCGGGAGCGGCGCCCCATGCGCTCGCATCGACCGCTCAAAGGATGAAGTCCGACAGGCTGCTAAGGAGTGTGTCGGGACAAAGTCCGACACACTCCTAGTCAAACAGATGCCGGAACTTGTTCGTGATGGGGAAGCGCCAGTCTTTGCCGAAGCCGCGCGGCGTGATTCGAATACCGACCGGCGCCTGGCGCCGTTTGTACTCGCTCAGGCGCACGAGCCGCACGACGCGCTCCACGTCGGGACGGCTGAACCCCTGTGCGATGATCTCCCTCGGGCTCAAGTCGCCCTCGACATAAGCCTCCAGGATCGCATCGAGCACCGGATAGGGCGGCAGGCTGTCCTGATCTGTCTGGTTGGGACGCAGCTCCGCAGAAGGCGCGCGCTCGATTACGCGTTCCGGAATGACGTGCGAAACGCCGTTGCGGTAGCGCGCGAGCCGGTAAACCATCATCTTGTTCAGGTCCTTCAGCACCGCGAAACCTCCCGCCATGTCCCCGTAGAGCGTCGCGTAACCGGTCCCCATCTCGCTCTTGTTGCCCGTAGTGAGCACGATCGCGCCGGTCTTGTTGGAGAGTGCCATCAGCAGCGTGCCGCGGATGCGCGACTGCAGATTCTCTTCCGTGGCGTCTTCGGCCAGCCCTTTGAATTCCGCCGCAAGCGCATTGCGCAAAGCATCGAAGATCGGGCTGATCGCAATCTCCGTGTAACGCACCCCGAGCGCCCCGGCCTCGGCGCGGGCGTCGTCCCTGCTCATGCCGGCGGTGTACTGGGACGGCATCATCACCGCCCGCACGCGCTTCGCCCCCAGCGCATCGACCGCCACCGCCAGCGTCAGGGCGGAATCGATGCCGCCCGACAGTCCCATCAGCACTCCCGGAAACCCGTTCTTTTCGACGTAGTCGCGCACGCCGGTGACCAGCGCCGCGTAGACTTCCGCCTCCGGCGACAACGGCGGCGCGATTTCGCCCGGGCGAGGGTCGCCGTCGATGAGCGTGACGAGCCCCAGCGCTTCCTCGAACAATGGCAGCTGGTGGATCACCGCACCCTCGCGATTGAGGGCGAACGAGCCGCCGTCGAACACCAGCTCGTCCTGTCCACCCACGAGGTTGACGTAAACCAGCGGCATTCCCGTTTCCCTGACGCGCTCGCGCATCACGCCCTGACGCACCTCCTGCTTGCCCATGTGATATGGCGAGGCATTGAGCACGAGCAGCACTGTGGCGCCGGCTTCGCGTGCAATGCGCGGCGCCTCGGCGTTCCACGAATCGGCGCATATGTTGATGCCGATGCGCGGAGCCCGCGCCGCTGCCGGCCCTTCGGATCCCCACGCGTCCTCGCAGATGTTGACGCCGAACTTGACGCCATTCACCCCCACCACGCAGGGGCTGATTCCCGGCTCGAAATAGCGTTCCTCGTCGAACACCATGTAATTGGGCAGCCGCTGCTTGTCATAGACACCGACCACGTGCCCCTGCTGGATCACCGACGCCGAGTTGTAACGCTTCCCGGCTTCCGAGCGCGGGTGACCGACGACCAGTGTGATGCCCCTGGTTCGAGCCGCCAGGCCGGCCAGCGCCTGGTCGCATGCGTCGAGGAAATCTTCGCGCAACAGCAGGTCTTCGGGCGGATATCCACACAGTGCGAATTCCGGCGTTACGACGAGGTCCGCGCCCGCCTGCCGCGCGCGCCCGGCAAAATCGGAGATGCGCGCAGCGTTGCCGGCGAGATCGCCGACCGTGGCGTTCATCTGTGCAATTGCGATTCTCATGAAGAATCCTGGACGCGGCGGTAAACGAATTCTTAATATATCATCGGAGAACTCCCTAAGAGCGCCTATCAAAATGAAAGATAGGCGCCCTGATGTAGGGGAGCATGAGGGGAGAGCCGTAGCGAGGGGCCATCCCCTCATTTTGATGGCTATCCTTAAGGGCAAGTCGCAAGCATGAGCAGTGAACGGTGACATGTACTGCATGACTCCCTGGCGCCTGTTGTTCGCTGGTCACGATGAGTTCGATCGAAATCGTTGATACCCTGGCGCGCGTGCCGGCGCCCGAGTGGAACCGGCTTGCCCGCGGTGACCCCTTCCTGAGCCACGAGTTTCTGTCGGTATTGCACGAAACCGGCTGCGCCTCGGCGGCGACCGGCTGGACGCCGCAGTTCGTGCTGCTCAGAGCGGGCGGTGAGCTGGCCGGCGCGATGCCGCTCTATCTCAAGGACCATTCTTACGGGGAGTACGTCTTCGACTGGAGCTGGGCGGACGCCTACTACCGTCATGGTCACGCCTACTATCCCAAGCTGCTCTCCGCCATACCCTTTACGCCCGTTACCGGCTCCCGGCTGCTCGCCGATTCGGACGCCGATCGCGACCGCCTGGTGGCCGCGGCGCTCGGTCTCGCAAAATCCCTGCGCGTGTCATCGTTGCATTGCCTGTTTCCGCTGCCCGACGAGGCGCAACGGATGCAGTCCCACGGAATGACGCTGCGGGATGGCGTGCAGTTTCATTGGGCGAACGACGGTTATGCGAGCTTCGACGATTTCCTCGGCGCCCTGAATCACGCCAAGCGCAAGAAAATCAGGCAGGAACGCAGGAAAGTTGCGGAGGCCGGCGTCGAATTTGACTGGCTCGAAGGCAAGGACATCACCGAGCGGGAGTGGACGTTCTTCAACCGCTGCTACCGTCAGACCTACCGGGAGCACCGCTCCACGCCGTATCTCAATCTGGAGTTCTTCGTGCGCATCGGCCGCGCCCTGCCGCAACACCTGGTGCTGATCCTCGCCCGGCGCGCGGGAACGCCGATCGCCGCTTCGCTGCACGTCCGGCACGCCGACAAGCTCTACGGTAGACACTGGGGCGCGGTCGAGTACCTTCCCGTGCTGCACTTCGAGTCCTGCTACTATCAAGCCATCGAATATTGCATCGCGCGCGGCATCGCCGTGTTCGAGGGCGGAGCGCAGGGCGAGCACAAGATGGCGCGCGGATTGATGCCGATCCAGACCCGTTCCGCCCACTGGCTGGCGCGGCCCGAATTCGCCCAGGCGATCGAACAGTTTCTGGCGCGTGAATCGCGCGGCATGGCGAGCTACCTGGACGAATTGAACGAGCGCAGCCCGTTCCGGCGGCCGGACGGCGCGCCCCTTTCCGGACAGTCCCTCCCCGCGGCAGACGACGAAAGGGCGTAATGGCGACAACGACGA
Source organism: uncultured Streptomycetaceae bacterium (assembly GCA_964593735.1). Taxonomy (GTDB): domain Bacteria; phylum Pseudomonadota; class Gammaproteobacteria; order Burkholderiales; family SG8-41; genus SG8-41. Next base: position 3,527 of record CAZQJF010000015.1, read on the forward strand.
GACAGCAGTGGGGATACGGCCTGCCCGATCAGGCCCACGCGCCGCCTCCCGTGTCCGTCGCCGCGCCCGGGGCCGGACCGGAATGGCTGCGCCATCTGGGCGGCGACCTCATGGGTGGATTGACCGCGGCGTTACTGACCATACCGGTCAGCATGGGTTACGGAATCCTCGCCCTTTCGCCGCTGGGGGACAGTTACATCGCCACGGCGGTCCTGGCGGGCCTCTACGGCGCCATCACCGGAGGCCTGGTGGCCGTGCTGCTCGGCGCCAATACGACGATGATCTACGCGCCGCGCAGCATCGTGACCTTTCTCATCGGCGCGATCATCCTGCACAGCCTGGTGCAATCGAACGTGCCGGCGCTCCAGGCGGCAAGCCCGGCCACGCTGCTCGCGCTGTGCTTTTTCCTCGTGTTCCTGGCAGGCGCCTTCCAGGCGCTGTTCGGGCTGCTGCGTTTCGGCAACTTCGTGAAGTACATCCCGGCCCCCGTGATCGCCGGCTTCCAGAACGCCGCGGCGGTGCTGATCTTCTGCTCGCAGTTGAACACCATGTTCGGGTTCAAGCACGCCGTCCCCGTGCTGAGCATACCGCTCAACCTGGCATCGGCCCAGCCGCTCACCTTGCTCGTGGGCACGGTCACCTGCGCGCTGATCCTCAAGGGGGCGCGCATCACCAAGCTCGTGCCGCCGACCATCCTGGGCCTGATCGGCGGGATGGCGCTTTACTACCTGCTGGTCCTCGCCGGAATGCGCGAGCATCTGGGGCCGGTGATCGGCGCCATTCCGTTCGCCGTGCCGACTCTGCAGTTCCTGTTCGAGTTCGGGCGCACGGTCACCGAACCGCAGTTCCTGCAGATAGCGCCGGTATTGATCGCGGGCGCCGCCAGCCTCGCCATCGTCGCGTCGCTCGACGGCCTGCTGTGCGCGCGCCTGATCGAAAGCGATTCGGGGCAGCGCGTGCACAACAACCGCGAGCTGATGCGCCTGGGCGTCGGCAACATGGTCGCGGCGAGCATCGGCGGCATCGCGAACGGCATCAATCTCGGTTCCAGTTTCGCCAATCACCGCGGCCGGGGACGCACGGCGCTCTCCGTGGTCGTTCACTCCGCGGCGATCCTGCTGGTCGTCATCTCGTTCGCCTGGCTCATCACCTATCTGCCAAGGGTGGTGATCGCGGCCATGCTGGTGTCGGTGGCCATACAGCTGGTGGACCGTTGGACGCTGCAGATCGTCCGCAAGCTCGTCGCCCGCGATTTCGCGAGCGCGCACGGCATTCTGCTCGACCTGCTCATCATACTGGTCGTCGCGGTCGTGGCGGTCGCGCTCGACATCGTCGTCGCCGTCGCGATCGGCGTGGCGGTGACGGTGCTGTTCTTTCTCTTCCGCATGAGCAAGTCGGTGGTGCGCCGCGTGTATCGCTGCGACGTCGTGCACTCCCGCAAAACGCGCGCTCCGAAACTCATGCAGGTCCTCGGCGAGCACGGCGCGAAGATCCTCGTGCTGGAGCTGGAGGGCCCGATATTCTTCGGGACCGCGGAAAACCTCGTGCTCTATCTCGAAACGGTGTGGAGCGACAACGTTTCCTACGTCATCCTCGACCTGAAGCGCGTGAACGAGATCGACAGCACGGGCGCCAAGGTTTTGCTGCAGGCGCACGACCGGCTCACGAAGGAAGGCAAGTACCTCCTGCTCTCCTCGGTGGCCGAGCGCACGAAGATCGCGGACTTCCTGAAGGACATGGGCGTCACTGCGGCGCTCACTCGCAACCGCATCTTCCCCGACGTCGACCGCGCCATCGAGTGGGCGGAGGAGCACCTGATCCTGTCTCAACTCGGGGACGTGGAAGCCGGTATCGAGTTTCCGTTCGCCCGGCTCGACGTCTTCGCGGGCATGAACGAAGAGGAGCTCGGGCTCGTGAGGGCCTCGCTGGAGCGGCGTGTCTACCAAAAGGGAAATGTCGTGTTCCGGGAAGGCGACACCAGCGACGAGCTCTACATGATCGCCAAGGGCAGCGCGAGCGTGCGCCTGCGGCTCTCGGGCACCGAGCGCGAGACGCGCCTGATCACCTTCTCGCCCGGCACGGTGTTCGGGGAAGTAGCGCTGCTCGACCGGGAAGCGCGTTCGGCGACTGTGGAAGCGGACGACGAACTGGTGTGCTACGTGCTCACCCGCCAGAGATTCGAAACGCTCACGGCCGGGCACCCCGCGGTGACGATCAAGCTGCTCACCAACCTCGGACGTGAAATGTCGGGCCGGCTGCGGCGGGCGAACCGGACGATCTACCAGCTGGCCAGTTGAAAAGCCATTGGCCACGGAACCACACGGAAAAACACGGACAGCTTCGAGAAGCTTTCTATTGTTGTCGCCTGGGTGGTCCTGCATTCCGTGCCTTCCGTGTGTTTCCGTGGCTGAATTGCCGTTCCAGGCAGCTCAGTTCAACTGGATCCGCTCGCCCCACGGCACCTTGCCGTTGCCCTTGACGAGCCAGATCACGGGGTACTCGGGCGCGCGGCGGGGAAATTCCCCCTGGGCGTCGGTAAAGTAGAGCAGCAGGTCCGGACGGAGCTGGCGGGCCGCGATCCACTCGAATACCGGCAGGAAGCTCGTGCCGCCGCCGCCGGCCAATGTTTCCGGCAGGACGATCGGTTCCCAGGGCTGAAACGTCCACGGTCCTCCCGGGGCCAGCCGCTCGTCGCAGCCGTGGACGGAAACGCGCGCGCGGACCTGTCCCTTGAGCGCATCGAGCTCGGCGGTGAAGTGCGCGAGCTCCTCGGCGCCGATCGAGCCGCTGGTGTCGAGCGTGACGCATAGATTCACTTCGCCGCCGGCAAGCCGTGGCAGCAACGCGTCACCGTCGCGGCGCGAGGGGCGCTGAAAGCTGTAGTCATCGCGCGCCACGCTCGCGAGATAGCGGGCCAGCAGGAAACGCCAGGGCAGCTGCGGCTCGATCAGGCCGTCGATTCGCCGCAGCCAGCTGTCGTTCAACCGTCCCGCCAGCCTGGCCTGCTGGGCGGCAGATACCATGCGCGTCTGCCAGCGCCGGGCCAGCTCGTCGGGCGCGATCGGACCGTCTTCCGGGGGCAGGCCGAACGCAAGGCCGTAGCGCGGCTCGTTGCCGGCGTCATCCCATGAATCGCAGCTGCCCTGCGATTCATCATCAGGGCGCTGCCCGCCCCCTGCCTCGAGGCTGGTCTTTCCCGGCGGCACGGCGTTCATCGCGGTACCGGAACCCGGCCCGTCGTCCACGACGTGCTCATCGAACAGGTGGCGATCGAGCGTGCGCTCGGCGGTGTCGGGCGGGATCAGGGGATAGATCTCTTCCGCCGACAGCCCGCGAAAGTCCGCGTTGGCGAGCGCGCCCGGCGGGGGCTTCAACCCCTCCGCGATGAGCAGCAGGTTCGCGGCATGGTCGCTGGCAACGTCCCAGCGCCGGCGCGTACGGTGGCTGCGGCGCGCGAAGTGGGCGAGCGCGCAATGCATCGCCTCGTGCGCGAGCACGAACTGCGTCTGCGCCAGGGTGAGGCCCGCGATGTAGTCCGGATTGAAGTACAACGCGCGCGCGTCGGTCGCCGTTGTTTCGCACCACGCGGAGCCGGCCGCCATGAGGGGCAGGTGCATCACCAGCGCGCCGATGAACGGGTGCTCGAGGATCAGCCGCGTGCGCGCCGCGCCGAGCTTGGTCTGGATTTCCTTGAAGCTGCTCACGCGCTCACGTGGTCGACGCGAGTTTCATGTCGTAGAGCATGAAATCGGTGATGCTCGCCGCCCACTCGGCGAACTCGGGCACGGTGATGAGCGGCCTGCCGATCGAGCGGTGCAGGTCGGTGACCAGCATCACACCCATCTCCCGCTGCGGAAAACTCTTTGCGTACTTGAGGATGTGCCCGTAGACGAGATTGGCGTGCGGCATCTCCCGCACCTGCACCGCCCGCCGCACGAGCGCGGCGGCGACGCCGTACTGCAGATCGATGCCGCGAGGCACCTGCTGGCTCTGCCCCTGCACGATGGCGTCGATATCGGGCAGCTCCCCCATGTTGTCGACAAAGGCCTTGAATTCCGCGCCCCCCGCCTTCCCCACGCACGCCTGCAACGCGTCGAGCAGCAACTCGGGCGCATCGCCGAACTTCACCAGGGCGCGGTGCGCGTACTCCCAAGTGCGCGGGCTGGGAAAGGCAACCGGGTTGTGCGCCGGATCGAAATCGAACAGGAGGTCCGGGCGGAAGCGCAGGAACGCGATGACCTTCGGGTCGACGCCGGCGGCGCACGCCCACCCCACCCAGTCGTCCAGATTGGGCTCGATCTCGTAATGGGTGAAGCGGTTCGCAAGCGGGGCCGGCATCATGTAGGTCACGCCGCGGTCGCCGTAACGGTTGCCTGCGGCGAAGATCACCCAGCCCTGCGGCACCCGGTAATCGCCCAGCCGCCGGTCGAGGATGAGCTGGTACGCAGCGGCCGTGACCGTGGGCGACGCGGAGGTGATCTCATCGAGGAACAGTATTCCGCGAGCGCCGTGACGCGATGCGTCGGGCAGCAGCGCGGGAATCGACCACTCGACGAGATCGCCCTTGCGAAACGGCACGCCGCGCAGATCCGTCGGCTCCATCTGCGAGAGCCGGATGTCGATGAGCGGCACATCGTGGCCAACCGCGATCGCCGCGATGATCTGGGACTTGCCGACTCCCGGCGGCCCCCACAGCATGACGGGAGTGTGGGCGAGCGTACCGGTGCTCGTGAATTCGCGGTCGAGTGTCCTCAGGATGCGCGAAGGTCGCATGGATCGGTCAGTCCGACGGTCAGTCACGGGTCACGGGTCACCAGTCACCAGTGACCAGTGACCAGCGAGAGCGGAGCTATCGCGAGCTTTGAATGTTACCGTATAGTTACGTCGCATGAAATTCTGCAGCAGTTGCGGCTCGCCGGTGGCGCTGCGCGTGCCACCCGGGGACACGCTCGCGCGGCACGTCTGCGACACGTGCAACGCCATCCATTACCAGAACCCGCGCATGGTGGTGGGATGCATCGTGGAGTGGCAAGACCGCATCCTGTTGTGCAAGCGCGGCATCGAGCCGCGCTACGGGTTATGGACCGTGCCTGCGGGCTACATGGAAAACGGGGAAACGACGTTCCAGGGCGCAATGCGGGAAACCCTGGAGGAAGCCTGCGCCCGGGTCGAAGTCGGCCCGCTCTATGCGCTCTACAACATTCCCCACATCAACCAGGTTTACATACTCTTTCGCGCGCGCCTGCTCGATGCCAGCGTAAAGGCCGGCGCCGAGACGCTGGAAGTGCGGCTCTGCGCGGAGCATGAGATCCCGTGGGATGAAATTGCGTTTGCCGCCGTTCGCAAAACGCTGGCCCAATACTACGCCGACCGCAAGGGGGGTGAGTTCCGGTTCCACACCGGCACCATCGAACCGGTGAGAAAATGACTCTAGCAGCGTGGTACAAGACTCCGTTCGTCCTGAGCGTAGCGCGCATGCGCGGAGTCGAAGGGCGAACAACTCGTTGAATTTTGGCCGTTCATGTTTCGACTCCGCTGCGCTACGCTCAACACGAACGGGGTTTCCAAGGGTTTTGCATCAATCTGCTAGGCGGCGCGCAGCGCGTCCACGATATTGAGCCGCGCGGCGCGCACTGCCGGGAGGAATCCCCCGATCACGCCCATCACGACGGCAAACACCATGGTCTTGAAGGCGATCGGGGCGGTGAGCGTGAACCGGAACGCCAACTCGGAGAACGACTGCCAGTTCATAGTGGAAACCTGCAGCAATTGCATGAACGTGGCCATGCCGAGGCCGGCCGCGCCGCCGGCGAGGCCCAGCAGAACCGCCTCGAGCAGGAAAACCGTCAGGATGCTCGAGCGGCGAAAGCCGAGCGCGCGCAACGTGCCGATCTCCCCCGTGCGGTTCGCGACCGCGGAGTACATCGTGATCATCGCCCCTATCATCGCGCCGATCGAGAACACGACCGAGAGCGTCATTCCCAGGTAGCTGATGAAGTTCGACATCTGCTCCGACTGCTCCTCGTAGAACGTCCGCTCGCGCTTCACGTCCAGCGTCAGGCGCGGATCCGATTCGAGGCGCGCCTTGACGGCTTCGAACTGCGCCGGGTCGGCGAGCCTGCCGATCACCGTCGAATACGCCCCGCGGCGGAATGCCTGCATCAACTGAACGCCGTCGACCCACACTTCGGAGTCGAAGCCCGAGCGGCCGGCGTCAAAAACCCCGACGACGTGCCACTCGCGGCCGGCGAAGCGCATGGCATCCCCGATCGCGGCACCGTGGAACCGGTCCGCAATGCTGCTGCCGACGGCGATCTCAGAGGTACCCGGACGAAACATGCGCCCTTCGACCATCCGGATCTGCGGCCGCAACGCCAGCCCGCGCTCGCCGACGCCGCGCGTGGTCACGTTCGTCGCCTGCCCCGTGTCACGCTTGGGCAGCGTGATCAGCACCACCAGTTCCTTCGATACGACGCTCGCGCCGTCGGGTCCCACCGCGATTTCCGGCTGGGACTCGATGATGGCTGCCTGGTGCCGCTCCACGCCGCTTTGCACCTCGGTGCCGGCCGAGCGCCGCGTCGCCACGATATTGTCGAACTGGCCGGTGGCGACAAGCGTCTGCTTCAGGCCGGCGTCCAGCATCTGCACCGCGGCGAACACGAACACGACCAGCGCCATGCCGCCGGCGGTCAGCGCCGTCGTGAGCTTGCGCGCCCACACGTTGCGCAGCGCGTAGCGAAAGGGAATCGCGGTCATCCTATCGCCCTCAGGCCTTCCACGATACGCACGCGCGCTGCGCGCCATGCCGGCAGCAGCGCGGCGACGATGCCAACGCTCAACGCGCAGGCGAGCTGCAGGGCCACGGTCTGATCGCTCACCTCGAACACCGGAAACAGCGTTCCCATTTTCGCGCCGAACCAGTCTCCCACCGGGAATGTGAGCGCGATACCGGCCGCTGCGCCCGCCAGCGCGAGTGCGACCGACTCGCCCAGGATCAGCGTGGAGACGAATCCGGGACCGAATCCGAGCGCCTTCAACGTCGCGTACTCGGCCATGCGCTCGCGCGCGGTCATCGCCATGGTGTTGGCCATCACCGCCAGAATGATGATGATCACGACGTAGGAAACGGCGCGTATGGCAATGACCAGCGCCTCGGTCTGCTTGACGAACCCGATCTGGAACGCGCGCTCCGTCTCAGTCAGGGTCTCGGCGACCGAGTTCTTGAACAGCGCATCGATCGCCTCGCTCGTTGCCGCAGCCGCGTCGGCGCTGACGATCTCCTCGACGAAAAGACCGACCTGGTTGGCGCGGTTCGCGTAGCGCTGCTTCACCGTCTCGTTCAGATAGTCCCAGTGAAAGAAGAACTGGGAGGTATCCGTCCTGGCGCCTGCGCCGTCATAGATGGCGCGCACGGTGAACTCCCATGTGCCCGGGAATATGGTGCCGAGCAGCGGGACGGTGTCGCCGATCCTGAATCCATAGGTGTCGGCGAGCTTGCGCCCGACGATGGCGCCTTTGCGGTCGCGCAGGTACGCGCGCATCTCGTCGTCGTTGACGCGGTAATCTTGGTAGATGGAAAAATACGCGGGCTCCACCGCGAACTGGGGAAAGAAGTTCCTGGGCTCCTGATAGATCCCCCCGAACCAGTTGGCCGCCGCCACCGTACGCACGCCGGCTGCGGAGCGGATCTTGTCCCGATAGTGCAGCGGCAGGGGAATCACCAGCGACACCGCGCTGCGGGTAATCAGGCGGTTAGGCGCCGCGCCCTCGGCACCCGCGTACCACGCGTCCACCACCGTCTGCAACAGCCCGAAGGCGAGCACTGCCACCACCAGGCCGAGCACGGTAAGGCCGGTGCGCAGCTTGTGGCGCAGCGCGTTGCGCAGGATCAACTTGAGCAAAGCACGCCTTTTTCAAGGTGCCGCACCGTGCGCGCGCGCCCGGCGGCGAACGGGTCGTGAGTCACCATGATGACGGTCTTGCCGAGTTCGGCATTCAGCCGGTCGATCAGCGTCAGGACCTCCTCCGCCGAAGCACGGTCGAGGTCCCCGGTCGGCTCGTCGGCGACGAGCATCGTCGGATCGCTGATGAGCGCGCGCGCAATAGCGACGCGCTGCTGCTGGCCTCCCGAAAGTTCCGAGGGATAGTGTTCCATGCGGTCGGTCAGCCCCACCATCCCCAGCGCGGCTTCCACGTGCTCCCGGCGCTGGCGGGCGGCGAGCCGGGTGAGCAGCAGCGGCAGTTCCACGTTCTCGAACGCCGTCAGCACGGGCATCAGGTTGTAGAACTGAAAGATGAAACCGACGTGCTGCGCGCGCCAGTCGGCGAGTTCCGCCTCGTCGAGCGTGGATATGTCCACGCCCCCCACGAGGAGCTTCCCGGAGTCCGCCTTGTCGATACCCGCGATCAGATTGAGCAGCGTGCTCTTGCCCGAGCCGGAAGGGCCCATGAGCGCAACGAAATCACCGGCGGCGATGCTGAAAGAGATATCGAGCAGCACCGGCACGACCTGATCGCCGCGGCGGTAGGACTTGGTCAGATGAGAGATCGAGACCAGGGGAAGCATTGAAAGCAATGTTCAATGTTCAATGTTCAATGTTGAAGTCCAAATCGTTGAGCATCAAGCA
>CAZQJF010000015.1:12253-15237 GCA_964593735.1 uncultured Streptomycetaceae bacterium
CAATGTTCAATGTTCAATGTTCAATGTTGAAGTCCAAATCGTTGAGCATCAAGCACCAAAAATTCAAAATTGTTTCACTTCGCACGAAGTGAAACTTTCGCGCCGTCGCGCATCTTGTCGAGCGGCTTCACCACCACCTTCTCGCCGGGCCGTATCCCTTTTACGACCTCGACCATGTCCCCGAGCTTGCCGCCGGTTTCGATGGCCACCTCCGCTACCCGGTCGTCACGCACCGCATAAACCACTTCGCGCCCGTCCTTCCGCACGATCGCGGCGGGCAGGACGACCGTGCGCGGGGCACGCTCATCCGGCGGCATCTCCTGCGTCAGGAACGCAACCTTCGCCGCCATCTGCGGCAGGATGCGCGGGTCGAAATCGATGAAGCGGATCTTCACCGTAACGGTCGCCTTCGAGCGGTCCACCGTCGGCACCAGCCGGTGCAGCACCCCGCGCAAGCGCGCGCCCGGCAGCGCATCGAGGTGGATCTCGCACGGTTGCCCGGGCTTTACTTTGGAGAGATTGGATTCCGCCACGTCGGCCTCCACCTCCAGCGTGGACATGTCGGCCATGGTGACGACCGCCGCCTGCGACCCGGACGCGGAAGAGAACGGCGTGATCACGTCGCCCACGTTTGCGTTCTTCGTGAGCACCACGCCCTCGAACGGCGCGCGTATCAGCGTCTGCTCGACGGCGACCTGCGCGGCGCGGTAGCCCGCCTGGGCCACGGCTATCGCCGCCTTGAATCCGCTGATCACCGCCGTTGCCTTCTCATATCGCCCGACTACCGTGTCGTGCGCGGCCTGCGATACGAAGTTCTTCGCCAGCAGCTCGCGCGAGCGTCGGAGTGCACGCTCGACCTCGGTCAGCTCCGCCACGCCCTGTTCAAGGTTTGCCCGCGCCACGGCGATACCTGCCGCAGCCTGCTCCATCGCGGCCGTCACGTCCCCGTTCTCGAGACGCGCCAGGATTTCGTTCTTCTTTACGTGGCTGCCTTCGCGCACGCCCAGCCATTCCAGGCGCCCGGTGGCCTTGGATGCCACGGCCGCCTTGCGCTGCGCGACCACGTAGCCCGTCGCATTGAGCAGCGTGTGCGCCTGCGAGGGGTACGCGGTGGTGACCGAAGCGGTTTCCACCGGGGTATCTGAATTGAAGCGCAACACAAACCCCGCCGCGGCCGCCACCAGGAGCGCGATGAGCGCCCCTGTCGCACGACGGCGCCATCGCCGGGACGCGGGCCGCCCCGTACCCGGGCCGCGGTCGATACGCAGCTTGGAGAGATCCGCATCAGGCATGACTAACTCGGGCCACCGCGCGAAAACTACGCGGTGTGAGGTGTGGGCCACGGGAATACAATACGGGATTCTAGCAGTGTGTCGTACTTTCCATCCTGAGGTCGTCGGGTGCGCATGGATGGTCATATTTGGATTGGGTTCGACCCGACACACTGCTATATTGAAAGGCGTTGATGGGGTTGAGTTAAGCGATGAATGGACGTTGCTGTGTTTGGCTCGCAACGTGAAGCGTTTGCGGGTTCTGGGAGCCTAAAAACCAACCAGAGGAGAGTCTGTGCCGATGCCTCTTACCTACAGCCTGTCGGCTCAATCGGTATTAGAAAGGCCGGCGATGGCGGTACGAACTCGCAAATTCAACGTAAGTCCGACAGGCTGCTAGAGACCCCCGTGACCGCATCGATTCCCGCCGCAAGACCCGCGTTCCAGTGGAGCGATCCGTTGCTGCTGGAGGAGCAACTCTCGGACGACGAGCGCATGGTGCGGGACGCCGCGCGCGCTTACTGCGGTGACAAGCTCATGCCGCGGGTGCTCGAAGCGAACCGCCGCGAGAGATTCGACCGCGAGATCATGACCGAGATGGGCGCGCTCGGTTTCCTGGGCTCGACCCTGTCGGGCTACGGTTGCGCCGGTGTCAACCACGTGTGCTACGGCCTGCTTGCGCGCGAAGTGGAACGCGTCGACAGCGGGTATCGTTCCGCGCTCTCGGTGCAGTCGAGCCTGGTGATGTACCCGATACACGAGTTCGGCAGCGAAGACCAGCGCAGGAAATACCTGCCGCGGCTCGTGACGGGCGAATGGATCGGCTGTTTCGCACTGACCGAACCCGACTTCGGCTCGGATCCGGGAAGCATGGCTACCCGGGCCACGCAGCGCGACGGGGGCTACGTCTTGAACGGCAGCAAGATGTGGATCACCAATGCGCCGATTGCCGATATTTTCCTGGTGTGGGCGAAGGACGAATCCGGCACCGTCCGGGGCTTCATCCTGGAAAAAGGCATGAAGGGTCTCGCCGCGCCCGCGATAGAGGGAAAATTCAGCCTGCGCGCGTCGACCACCGGCGAGGTCGTGATGGAGCAGGTCTTCGTGCCCGAAGAGAACCTGCTGGCAGGCGTCTCAGGACTCAGGGGACCGCTCACCTGCCTGGACAAGGCGCGCTACGGCATCGCCTGGGGCGCGCTGGGAGCCGCGGAATTCTGCTGGCATGCCGCGCGCACTTACGCGCTCGCGCGCAGCCAGTTCGGACGCCCGCTAGCGGCGAATCAGCTCGTTCAGAAGAAACTCGTGGATATGCAAACCGAGATAGCGTTGGGGCTGCAGGCGGCTTTGCGCCTGGGACGGCTGCTCGACGCGGGCCGCGCGACGACGGAATTGGTGTCCATGCTCAAGCGGAATTCGTGCGGCAAAGCGCTGGATATCGCGCGCGTGGCGCGCGATATCCACGGAGGCAACGGCATTTCCGACGAGTTTCACGTGATCCGTCACCTGATGAACCTCGAAACGGTCAATACCTATGAGGGCACTCACGACATACATGCGCTGATACTGGGGCGCGCCCAGACCGGGATCGCGGCTTTCAATTGAGCGCGCGTGCAGCACCGTCCCACGATCCGCGGTCGTCGAAACGGTAACGGCAGCCTCGAGCGTTTGCATGCCGTGCGGCACGCTATGACGATGTCTTGATCGATTCAACCG
>CAZQJF010000016.1:0-10160 GCA_964593735.1 uncultured Streptomycetaceae bacterium
CGCGGCGCTGGCGGCGTACCGCGCGCTGGAGCAGCAGAACTTGCGCGGGCCGCTCGCTGCACAGCGCGTGGTCGTGGTCGATGTGGAATCGAGCGGGCTCAATCCGTTTCAGGACCGGCTGATCTCGATCGGGGCCATCGCGGTGCGCGGCGGGCTCGTGCCGCTGGACGAAAGCTTCGAGGTGGTGTTGCGGCAGGAGCAGCCCAGTGACACCCGGAATATCCTGGTGCACGGCATCGGCGGTTCCGACCAGCTTGCCGGCCGCGATCCGGCTGCCGGCCTGATCGATTTCCTCGCATTCGCCGGCAAGGCCCCGCTGGTCGCGTTCCATGCCCAATTCGATCGCGTACTGATCGAGCGCGCCACTTCGGCCGCGCTCGGCGTAAAGCCCGGAAACGTCTGGCTGGATCTGGCGCTCATCGCGCCGGCGCTCTATCCCGATCGAGCGGCGAGTGCCCGCAATCTCGATGACTGGCTGCGGATCTTCGGGATCGAGGACTATAGCCGGCACTGCGCGCTGGCGGATGCGCTGGCCACCGCTCAATTGCTCCTCGTGCTGCTGACCGCAGCCGCCCGGGAAGGGATGGATACCTGGGCGCAGGTGATCAGCCTGCAGAACGCCCAGCGCTGGCTCGGCGGATTTCAGCCGGTACGTGGACCCTGAACCTGCCCCGGCGCAGCGGGTTTTGCGCTCCCCGTGCCTTTGAGGTGGATCAAGATTCGCCGGCACCGCTCGGGTAGCATGGGCTGTGAACGGCAATAACGCCGCGTCAACGGGAATAACATGAAAGTTCAACGCCATGCTTGATGCCGAGCCCGGGACGCCTTCCGGATCAATCCCATGACCGTCCGCAACCTTCAGTTCCTGTTCCGGCCCAAAGCGGTTGCGTTGATTGGTGCGTCGGACCGGACATCCAGCGTGGGCGCGACGGTCATGCGGAACCTGCTGGAGGCGGGGTTCGATGGGCCCATCTGGCCCGTCAATCCGAAACACAGCGTCGTCGCCGGGCGGCTTGCATATCGCAGCGTTGCGGACCTTCCCGCCGTGCCCGAACTGGCGGTTATCTGCACGCCGCCGGCCGCGGTTCCGAAGCTCATCGCCGAACTGGGTGAGCGAGGCACGCGCGCGGCAATAGTGCTGAGCGCCGGGCTCGCACAGGGAAGGACCGAAGACGGCCGGACGATCAGCGCCGCCATGCTCGAGGCCGCGCGACCGAACCTGTTACGTATCCTTGGACCGAACTGCGTCGGGTTGCTGGTTCCAGGAATAGGGCTCAACGCCAGCTTCGCACCGGCGCAGGCCCTGCCCGGCAAGATCGCCTTCGTATCGCAGTCCGGGGCGCTTACCACTGCCATGCTCGACTGGGCCAGGTCGAATGGCGTAGGCTTTTCACACTTCATCTCGCTCGGTGACAGTGCCGATGTGGACTTCGGCGACGTGCTCGATTATCTGGGCAGCGATCCCGATACCCGCGCCATCCTGCTGTACATCGAATCCATCACGGCTGCCCGCAAGTTCATGTCCGCAGCGCGGGCGGCCGCGCGGAACAAGCCGGTCATCGCCGTGAAGGCGGGCCGTGTGCCGGAAGGCGCGAAGGCCGCGATGTCGCACACCGGGGCCCTCGCGGGAAGCGACGATGTGTACGACGCTGCGCTGGCGCGGGCGGGAATTCTCCGTGTCGCGAGCACCCTCGAGCTATTCGACGCCGCAGAGACGCTGGCGCGGGCCAAACCCTTGCGTGGCAACCGCCTTGCCATCCTGACCAATGGCGGCGGTCCGGGGGTGATGGCGACCGACGCGGTCATTGCCGGTGGCGGGCGCCTCGCAAAGTTTTCGGAGAACACACTGAGCATGCTGGATGCGGTGCTGCCCGCCACATGGTCCCGCGGCAATCCTGTGGACATCGTCGGCGATGCTCCGACTGCGCGTTATGTCGCCGCGCTCGAAGTGCTGCTGGAGGACCCCGAATCGGACGCGTTGCTTTTCATACACGCGCCAACGGCGATCGTGCCTGGCGCAGAGATCGCCCGCGCCTGTGTTCCGCTCATCCGGGAATCGGGGCGCAACATTTTCGCCTGCTGGCTGGGAGGAGAAAGCGTGAGGGAGGCCGACGCCATCTTCAACGCCGCCGGAACGCCGACTTACGCGGCACCCGAAGGCGCGGTGCGCGGCTTTCTGCAGATGGTGAACTACCGCCGCAGCCAGGAACTGCTGATGCAGACTCCACCTTCAATTGCGGAGGAGTTCGTGCCGGACGCGGCCGGCGCGCGCCAGGTGATAGCAGCGGCGCTTGCGGAAGGACGCAGCCTGCTGAGCGAACCGGAAGCCAAGCAGGTGCTCGCGGCCTACGGTATTCCCGTCGTGGAGACCCGGGTTGCCAGCGACGCCGGGGCAGCCGCGCGGATCGCAGAAGCGCTCCGCTTTCCGGTGGCGCTGAAGATCCTTTCGCCCGATATCACCCACAAATCAGACGTCGGTGGCGTCATGCTCAACCTGGAGTCGACCGAGGAAGTGCGGGTCGCAGCGGCGGCGATGCTCCGGCGTTGCGCCGAGCTGCGCCCTCAGGCAACGCTCACCGGCTTTACAGTGCAGCGAATGGCGAAACGGGGCGGGGCCCACGAGCTCATCGTGGGCGTCGCGACGGATCCGGTTTTCGGGCCGGTGATCCTGTTCGGGCAGGGCGGAACCGCGGTGGAAGTCATAGCCGACAAGGCTGTCGCGCTCCCACCGCTCAATCTGGCGCTCGCCCGCGACCTGATATCACGCACCCGGATCGCCAGATTGCTCGACGGTTATCGCGATCGTCCGCCGGTTGACCGCGAAGCGCTTTACCTCGCTCTCGTCAAGATCTCCCAGCTGATCGCCGATGTCCCTGAACTCGTTGAGCTCGACATCAACCCGCTGATCGCCGATGCCGGAGGTATCATCGCGCTTGATGCACGGGCCCGGGTGGCGCATTCGAAAACGGCTGGCGCCGAACGATTCGCGATTCGTCCCTATCCCACGGAACTCGAGGAAAGGATCCAGTTCAATGGCCGCGGGGTTCTATTGCGGCCGATAAGGCCCGAGGACGAGCCACAGCACCGGGAACTTCTCGGTCGCGTCGCGGCGGATGACATCCGGTTGCGCTTCTTCCATTCCCGGCGTGGATTCTCCCATTCCGAGCTCGCGCGTTTCACCCAGATAGACTACGACCGCGAAATGGCCTTCATTGCCACGGCTATGAGCGACGCGGGCACACCGGAGACTTTGGCAGTTGCGCGGGCGATCGCAGATCCCGACAACAGGAGCGCCGAATTCGCGATCCTGGTGCGTTCAGACTTGAAGGGACAGGGCCTGGGCCATGCGCTACTGGGCAAGATCATCAGCTATTGCCGCGACCGCGGGACCCGCGAATTGACGGGCGAAGTGCTCGCCGGCAATACCGGCATGCTGGCACTCGCCGCCGCGCATGGGTTGAAAGCGCACAGCATTCCAGCGGATCCGGGCGTTGTCAGGATTTCGCTGGCGTTGAATTGCGAAGCGGTACGTTCGCAGACAGCGTGACGCGCTCGCCCGGATACATGAAAAGATATTTCGGCTCTGAGCCCTTGGTAAAATAGTGACGAGTTCAACTGCCTGATACGAGACCCGACATGATATGCCCGCGCATTCAGGACATACTGGGCGGCCATTTTCCGAAAGACGGCCCGGTAACGGTAAGAGGATGGATACGCACGCGCCGCGATTCCAAGGCAGGCATTTCGTTCCTGCACCTTTCGGATGGCTCCGGTTTTCATCCCCTGCAGATAGTGGCGCCGAGCTCGCTTCCAAACTATGCAACGGAAGTGTGCCGCCTCACCGCGGGTTGTGCCGTCGAGGCCGTTGGTTCGATCGTGCCCTCCGCCGGGAAAGGCCAGCAGTTCGAAATGCAGGCCCAGGCGATCAGGGTCGTCGGGTGGGTCGACGATCCGGATACCTACCCGATCCAGCCTAAGCACCATTCACTGGAATTCCTGCGCGAGGTCGCGCACCTGCGGCCGCGCACCAACGTGATCGGAGCCACGGCGCGCGTGCGTCATACGCTGGCACAGGCGATCCACCGTTTTTTCAGTGAGCGTAAATTCTTCTGGGTCAACACGCCCATCATCACGGCTTCGGATGCAGAAGGCGCCGGAGCCCTGTTCCGGGTATCCGTGCTCGACCTGTTGAACCTGCCGCGCAACGACGGTGGCGGGATCGACTTCAGCCGGGACTTCTTCGGACGGGAAGCGTTTCTTACCGTGTCGGGACAACTCAACATCGAGGCATATTGCCTCGCGCTCTCCAATGTCTATACGTTCGGACCGACGTTCCGCGCGGAGAATTCAAACACCAGCCGCCACCTCGCGGAGTTCTGGATGGTGGAACCGGAAATAGCCTTCGCCGACCTTTCCGACAATGCAACGCTCGCGGAGGACCTGATCAAGTACATATTCAAGTCGGTGCTGGAGGAGCGGGGCGACGACATGGCGTTTTTCGACGAGCGCATCGAGAAGGGTTTGATCGCCCGGCTGGAATCGATCGTGCGCTCCGAGTTCGTGCGCATGGACTACGCGGAAGCGATCCGTGTTCTCGAATCCGCCGGGCAGAAGTTCGAATGCCCCGTGGCCTGGGGCATCGACCTCCAGTCGGAGCACGAGCGCTATCTCACGGAAAAATACGCGGGCAAACCGGTAATCGTCATGAACTACCCGAAAAAAATCAAGGCGTTTTACATGCGCGTCAACGACGACGACAGCACCGTGGCGGCCATGGACGTGCTCACGCCGGGCATCGGCGAAATCGTCGGCGGCAGCCAGCGCGAGGAGCGGCTGGACGTGCTCGACGCGCGCATGGCGGAACACGGCCTGGACCGCGAAGCGTACGGCTGGTACCGGGATCTGCGCCGCTATGGCACCGTGCCGCACGCCGGTTTCGGCCTGGGCTTCGAACGGACGGTGTCCTACGTCACCGGCCTCACCAACATACGCGACGCGATTCCGTTCCCGCGCACACCGGGCAACGCGAAGTTCTAGAAGCAATCTCAAAAACCTTGATTGACGTACGGGTCAAGATAAAAACAGACAGGATGACAAGGATTTACAGGATATTTTTTAGGTTGCAATCCTGTTCATCCTGTCGGTGTTCTGTTTTTGGAGACCGGTTCTAGTTCCAGCCCGGCCTTTCGCGGAGTTCACTCTCGAACACGTGCAGCGGCAGTTCGCGCTGAGTCCTCCGGCGCCGAGTCTTGCCGCACATGCCGCCATCAGCCGGTGATCCCCAAGATGTGGAGCAGAAACTCGAAATGCTTCGCCAGGTTGACGTGCCGCAGCGGGTTGTCGAAGAACGACAGAAAGCAGAAGAAGGCCGCCACGCCCAGGCAGGGCAGGAATCGCCCGCGCAGCCAGCCCGCTTGCGCATTCGGCGCGCGGGCACGAAGCTGGGAAATGCTGATGCCGGCGGCCAGCACCAGACAGTAGAAGGCATAGGTCTGCGAGCGGAACAGAGTTTCGAGCACGCCCACCTGGACGATCACGGAACTCGCCGTGAGGAAGTGCAGAAAGAAGTTGCCGACTCCTGCCGCCATGAAGGTCGCGAAAACCATGCGCAGGCGTGGATGGCTCTTGAACCAGCGCACGTACGTCGGATAGAAGTAGAAATGGACGAGCACCTCCTTGAAGTAGTAGAGATACCGGTTCCAGAACTCGGCGATCGTGCGCGACGATAGCGGTCGCGCCGTATTGCGCAGCAGGCGAAAACCGGCGAGCCTGGCGATAGCGATGAAGACGTGGCCCCAGATTGCCACGCTCAAAAGCTGCTCGGGGAAATTGGCGATGGCGCTGAACAAGCCGAAGGGCACCGGCACGGTTCCGCCTTGCAGGAATCGATCAAAGGCAAGGCGGAGGGGTGGAACGCCGAGTTTCTCGTAGACGACCGTGCGAAACACCCACAGCACCAGCTTGAGCACGAGCGCCCAGACCAGCAGCTTGAGACCTTTCAACTGCGTCACGGCCAGTTCCTCCGCCGTGCCCGCCTCGACGCTGCGCCAGTTGGCCATGCCCTTGCCCATAGGTACCGGCGTAGGCAAGGCAAACGGATGAAAGGCCGCAAACTGGTAGAAAACCGGCAGCGGCTGCCGGCGGCGCTGGTCCATCAGGGCATAGCCCAGAAACGAGAAATAGGCCGAGAAGGTTACGAGCAGGCTCCAGAGCAGGATCTCCGGAAGTCCGCGCAGCACGTGCGAAACCGCGAGCCCGAGCAGGCAGCAATAGAGCATGTGCTGCACCAGGACCGGCCGGCGCCCCAATGGATGGTCGCGGTAGCGCCGCGCGAGATACATCGCCAGCGCCGCCAGCGGCACGCAGGCGATCAAGGTCCCAACGCGGACGTACCGGATGTCCGGCAGATTCTCCACCCGGATCGTCGTCCAGACCGCACTGAAGTCGAACCAGCCCGGGGCGCGCGCCAGCAGTGCCGCAGTACAGGCCAGCAAGGCGAGGTTTCGGTGGCGTCCGGCCAGGGAAATGGCTGCTGCAGCGATCGTCAGCCATAGCCACAACCCGCCGGCCTCTGTCCACATGCCAGGAGCATGGAGCTTCATCAGTGTCGCAACGACCGCGAACAGCACGAGCTTGCCCGCCCAGGTCTGGGCCAATGCGACCACCGCGGGGTACGTCTCGATCGGTGGCAGCCGCCATTGGACAAGCCGTGCCATGCACTTCGAATCCAATTGTGTGGCTTTCGCCTGCGGGCGGTTTTGCTTAAGGAGTGTGTCGGGACAAAGTCCGACACACTCCTAGGCGAAGGCCGGCATCACCTCCCGGGAGAATCGCTCCATCGAGCGCAGCACGCGCGCCTGCCCCATGTCGCCGAACCAGAAACTGCAGTTGAAATGCGTGATGCCCACGACCTCCTGGAGGCGCTTGATCTGGCGGATACAGGTGTCGGGCGTCCCGATGACCAGGAAGCGCTCCAGCAGGTCGTCGATGTCGGGCTCGGTTTTCCCCGGCACCGGAATGGCGTTGCCGTTTTCCACCTTCTCGTAGTGGTTGCGCAGGCTCAACGTCACGCGCATGTTCCAGCGCGCCTGCTCGGCGGCTTCGCGCGCATCGGCCGGGTTGTCCGCTACATAGACCGCGCGCTGCACGCCGACGCGTGGCTGTTGCTGCGGCTTCGCCTCCGCCACCACCTTGGTAAAGAGCCGGCCGAACTCGGCGAGATGCTCGACCGAGACGCCGAACCCGCCGGTCAACACGTTGAAGCCGCGGCGCACCGCCGCCTCCAGCGCGTACGGGCTTTGCGCCACGATCCACACCGGCGGATGCGGTTTCTGCAGCGGCTGAGGGAAGAGCGACGTCTCGGGGATCTTGAACAGCTTGCCATCGTAGGTGAAAGGCTGCGCGCCGAATGATTTCACGATGATATCGACGGATTCGTCCCAGCGCTGGCGCCCGGCATCGAGCTCGAGGCCGAAGCGCTCGAACTCGTAGTGCTGGTAGCCGCGCCCGAGCCCCACATCGACTCGCCCGCCGCTCAGCACGTCGAGCATGGCGATCTCTTCAGCGACCACCAGCGGATGGTGGAGCGGAACCACGATGACCGCGGTACCCACCCGGAGCTTCGTTGTCCTGGCAGCGATGTACGTCGCGAGCTGCAGGGGACGGGACACATAGCCGTAGGTGGAGAAATGATGCTCGGCTATCCAGACATTGCGAAAACCGAGGGATTCGGCGGCCAGCGCCTGCTCCACTGCGCGCGCGTAGATCTCTTGCGACGAGCGGGCGGACGGCGATTGCATGAGCAGGAACGTTCCGATGTCCATGTGGATCCTTTTCTTGTCACGAGGAACGATGATAGCGCGCCGGCCGGGTTGGGCGCCGGTTCCACTTTGTGGCCAAGGTGGGCGGGAACTGACCGCGCAGGAGTGCTTTGGAAGGCTGTATGCTGCCCGCCTGTATGACCTTCGTCCATTTTCCGAGCTCTCGCTCCACGGAATCCGGCTGCTCAGGCCCTGCACGCGCACGGGCGCTCGCGTTACACTTCGGCAACGGAGAGCAAACCATGGCAACCTTTCTGAAACGCCGCATCAACCAGGCCCAGTCCGAGGCCGCCGATGTCGAGGTGAGGCAGACGGTGGAGAAAATCATCGCGGACATCGGCAAGCGCGGCGATGAGGCGGTGCGGGAGTTATCGGCGAAGTTCGATCGCTGGTCGCCGGCCGGTTTTCGCCTGGGCCAGTCCGAAATCGACAGGCTCGTGCGTGAAGTTTCCGAAGGCACGTTGTCGGACATCCGTTTCGCGCAGGAGCAGATCCGGACCTTCGCGCAGCATCAGAAGGCGGCGTTGCGCGATCTCGAAGTGGAGATCCGGCCCGGGGTGAAGCTCGGTCACCGGAACATACCCGTGGAAAGCGTCGGCTGCTACGTGCCGGGCGGACGCTATCCGATGGTCGCCTCCGCGCACATGAGCATCGTGACGGCGCGAGTGGCGGGTGTGAAGCGCATCGTCGCCTGCACGCCGCCCAACGCCGGCGCACCGCACGCGGAGACGATCGCGGCGATGGTGCTGGGCGGCGCCGACGAGATCTATGTGCTGGGCGGCGTCCAGGCGGTCGCCGCGATGGCGCTGGGGACCGCGAGCATGCCCGCCGTCGACATGCTGGTCGGTCCCGGCAATGCCTACGTGGCGGAGGCGAAGCGCCAGCTCTTCGGCCGGGTCGGCATAGATCTCCTTGCCGGGCCGACGGAAATCCTGGTGATCGCCGACGACAGCGCGGACGCCGAAATGGTGGCAGTCGACCTCCTGGGGCAGGCCGAGCATGGGCCTACGAGTCCGGCGACGCTCATCACCACGTCGCGCTCGCTCGCCGACGCGCTGCCCGCCGAGATCGAGGGGCAGTTGAAAGTGCTGCCTACGGCCGATGTGGCAGGGGTGGCGTGGCGGGACTACGGCGAGATCATCCTCGTTGACACGCCCGAGGAGGCATTGCGCGAGGCCGACCGCATCGCCGCCGAGCACGTCGAGGTGCTGACCCGCGATCCGCGCTGGTTTCTCGATCGCATGAGGAATTACGGCGCGCTTTTTCTCGGGCCCGAAACGAACGTGGCGTACGGCGACAAGGTCATCGGGACCAATCACACCCTGCCCACGCGGGGTGCGGCGCGTTATACGGGAGGCCTGTGGGTCGGGAAATTCATGAAGACCTGCACCTACCAGGAATGCACGCCCGAGGCGAGCGTGGAGATCGGAGACTACTGCTCGCGACTGTGCGCCATCGAGCGTTTCTGGGGCCACAAGGAGCAGGCCGACCTGCGGCTGCGCCGCTACGGCGGCAGAGACGTCGGTCTGCACCGGGACCGGGCCAAGCCCGAACTGACATGAGCGCACCGGGCTCGCTGCCAGGCGTCCTGAGCGGCTGCCGGCTGGATGGGCGCGTCGCGCTCGTTACCGGTGCGGGGCGCGGCCTGGGGCTGGCCGCGGCGACCGGATTGGCACAGGCCGGCGCGGAGGTCTACCTCGTGAGTCGCACGTTGAGGGAGCTGGAGGAGGCCGCTGCGTCGATACGCTCGGGAGGGGGCGCTGCCGTGCCGCTGGTGTGCGACGTTACCGATGGCGCGCAGGTACGGGCTGCGGTCGCGCGGGTTCCCCGCCTCGACATCCTCGTCAACAATGCCGGCGGAAACCTGCCGGAACCGTTCGTCGAGGTCACCGAGGAACGGCTGGACCGCATCCTCGACCTCAACGTGCGGGCAGCGTTTCTCGTGGCGCAGGCGGCGGCACGCAAGATGTTGGAAGACGCGGAGCGGAGGGAACGAGGCGGCGCGATCGTCAACATTTCTTCGCAGATGGGACACGTCGGCGCTGCCGGGCGCACCGTCTATTGCATGACCAAGCACGCGCTCGAAGGCCTCACCAAGGCGCTCGCGGTCGAACTCGCTCCGCACAACATCCGCGTGAATTCCATTGCGCCGACTTTCATCGAAACCCCGTTGACCGCGCCCTTCTTCGAGGAGCCGCGCTTTCGCGAGTGGGTGCTGAATCGCATACCGCTCGGCAGGCTGGGCAGGCTCGATGAAGTATCGGCCGCGGTCGCATTTCTCGCGTCGCCGGCCGCTTCCCTCATCACCGGCACGAGCCTGCTGGTGGACGGGGGATGGAC
>CAZQJF010000016.1:10260-13281 GCA_964593735.1 uncultured Streptomycetaceae bacterium
ATGCGATTCGGACTTTTCGGCGGCGCGCAGGCCAACAGCAGCGATCCCAAGGCAGGGCTCGGGCAGGGGTTCAAGGACTTCGTCGAGTACACCGTGGAAGCCGAGGCGCTCGGCTATTACAGCAGTTTCCAGGTCGAGCACCACTTCACGGGATGGGGCCAGATATCGGCCACCCTGAATCTCCTCACCTGGGTCGCGGCCAGGACCAGGACCTTGCGGGTCGGCACGGCGGTGATGGTTCTGCCCTGGCACAACCCGGTCTTGCTCGCGGAGCAGGCCGCCACGCTCGATCTGCTTTCCGGCGGGCGGCTGGATTTCGGCGTCGGCAGAGGCTATCGCTACAACGAGTTCAAGGGATTCTGCCTCCCCATGGAGGAGGCCGACGCGCGCTTCGACGAGGCGTTCGACGTCATTATCAAGGCGTGGACGACCGGCGGGCGTTTCTCCCACCGCGGACGGTTCTGGAGTTTCGAGGACATCGTCGTCGAGCCGCCGGTCGCCCAGAAGCCGCATCCGCCCGTCTGGATGGCCGCGGGCAGCGAGGCCGCCGTGCGGCGCGTAGCCGAGCGCGGCTGCAACCTGATGCTCGATCAGTTCGCCTCTCCGGATGTCATCGGCCAGCGTATCGCCCTGTTCAAGGCCGAGGTCGAAGCTCGCGGGCGGACGTTCCGGCCAATGGAGGTCGCGGTCGCGCGCGACATCCACGTCGCACAGGACGAAGCCGACAAGGCCGCGGCGCTGGAACGCAACGCGAAGTTCCGCCAGCGCACGTACGACGTGTCGCGCACCCCGGGGAAGCAGGGGGGATCGCACATGCTGTCCTATGAGCACACGCCGGAGAGCACCGCGGCGGTCGCACTCTACGGCGGCCCCGACGAGGTCATCGGAAAGATCGAGGCCCTGCGCGCCGCCGGCGTCCGCTACATACTCGGGAACTTCAGTGGCAGCTCGCGCGAGAGCATGCGCCGCTTCGCGCGGGAGGTCGCCCCTGCGTTCACCGAGGTCGAGCCCGCGATGACGGCGCGCAGCTAGAGCCCCCGCACCCCGCGCCGGTCCGTACCGTGGAGTTCCTCCGGCGGAGTCCTGGTTGCCGCAGCCTTCCCTTCCCACCGCGCTCCAATTACCATGGACACGGTGGTTCGAATCACGCAGCATCATCGCAAGGGATTTTCGTCGGAGTCATGAGAAAACTACTGGTGGCGTTGCGCCTACGGGGTTGCCGGCGAGCGCAGGAATCGACGCCGCATCGCATGGTGAAAGCAGTCGTGACGTGCTTGCGGGCAGCGCTGGCGGCGGCGCTCTTGCTCGCGGCAGCAGCAGCTCACGCGCAAGGCTGGAAACCCGAGCGCGCGATCGAGATCATCGTCGGCAGCACCCCCGGTGGGGGGCTCGACCGCACCGGGCGCCTGTTCGTGAAGATCATGCAGGAGCGCAAGCTGGCCGAGCAGCCGGCGGCGGTCCTCAACAAGCCCGGAGGCGCAGGCGCGATAGGGCTCGCTTACCTGGCGCAGCACCCGGGCGACGGCCACTACGCGATGATCATCGGGCAGGCGATACTCACCAACCACATCATGGGGCGCAGCGCGCTCCATCCTTCCGACTTCACGCCGCTGGCGATCATGAACGTCGAATACGTTGCGCTCGCGGTGCGCGCGGATTCGCCGTTGAAGAGCGGGCGGGAGGCCGTGGAGCGCCTGAGAAACGACCCGGGCGCGCTGTCGGTGGCGGTCGGCACGGGCGTGGGGACGGCGACGCAAACCGCTTTCGCGCACGCGATGTTCGTGGCGGGCGTCGACGCCAAACGGCTCCGCCAGGTGACTTTCGGTTCCGGCGGCGAGTCGATGGCGGCGCTGCTCGGGGGCCATATCGACGCCACATCCTCCCCGGTGTCCTCCGTGATCGGGCATTTCCGCGCGGGCAGGATCAGGATAATCGCGGTGAGCGCGCCGCGACGCATGCCGGGCGACCTTGCGGAGGTGCCGACATGGCACGATGCAGGCATCAAGAGCAGCATCGCGGTCTGGCGCGCGCTGGCGGGGCCGAAAGGGCTGAGCGCCGCGCAGATCGCTTACTGGGAGAGCGTCGCGTCGCGGGTCGCCAAGGATAAGGAATGGGTGAAGGAACTCGAGCGCAGCCTGGCCGAGGCCGGCTACAAGGGGAGCGCCGAAACGCTCAAGCACTGGCAGGAGGAGTACGCCGAGATGAGGACGCTCTATACCGCGCTCGGTCTCGCAAAGCAGTGACCGGCATGACGGCCCGCGCCGGCGCGCTGCCGCGCCTTCGAATGCTGATCGGTCCCGGCACCTTGCACAGCCGCGGCGCGGACCGCATGGACTTCACCCGCTACAGCCGCAGCGGGAAGCCGCGGATGACCGGCGACGAGCTGCTCGCCACGCTGCCGGAGATCGCGCAGATCGCTCAGGTGGAGGTGGACGAGGCCAACCCGCACGAGGTCGCGACGCACGAAGATTTGCGCAAGCTCGCCGTGCGCTCGAACGAGCTCCTGAGGCGGTCCGATCTGGATGGGATGATCCTGATCCAGGGGACGAACAGTCTCGAAGAGACGGCCTATTTCCTGAGCCTCACGGTGCGCAGTGACAAACCCGTCGTGGTCACGGGCGCGCAACGTCCGTATACGGCCCTCAGCGCAGACGGGCCGGTCAACCTGCTCGATGCCGTGAGAGTTGCGGCCACGCCGGGCACGCGCGGCAAGGGCGCCGTAGTCGTGACCAACGGCGAGATCAACGCGGCGCGCGAGGTGACCAAGACCAGCACCTATCGCCTTCAGACGTTCCGCAGCCGCGACATGGGATTGCTCGGCTACGCCGACGCAGACAGGGTCGTGTACTACCGCGCGCCCATCTCGCGCCACACGGTCGAGAGCGAATTCGATATCGAACGGATCGAGTACATGCCGCCGGTCGAGGTCTTGTACGTGCACGCCGGCGCCCGGCCCGGCCTGGCAGAAGCGGCGCTGCAACTGGGTGCGAAGGGCATCGTGGTGGCCGGCTCGGGCGCAGG
>CAZQJF010000016.1:13381-14649 GCA_964593735.1 uncultured Streptomycetaceae bacterium
AGTTGATCTTGAAGCCGTAGAGCTTCGCCGCGTTGGTGCACGTCATCTTGTAGCGGTCCGACTCGGAGACGCCGGCGAAGTCGTGCTCTATGCTTTCCCGCGATCTGGGCCAGGTCGAGTCCGTGTGCGGATAGTCGGAGGACCACATCAGGTTCTCGACGCCGGTGAACTCTCGGGTGTAGACGCCCACGCGGTCCACGATGAATGCCGCCGATACGTTGCGCGCGAAGTATTCGCTGGGCTTCAAATCGGTATGGATGCCGTTCTGAAGCGCGTAGCGCTCGTGGCCGCGGTCGAGGCGCGCCAGCAGCCAGGGCAGCCAGCCGGTGTCGGCTTCGGCCACCACCAGGCGCACGCGCGGGTGGCGATCGAGCAGGGGGCTCGTGAGGATTTCACCGAGCGTCAGCATTACCTCCATCGGATTTTCGGGATATCTCGCCGCGCCGCGCTTTTCCCGGGTGAAGCGGAAGTTCGACTTGCGGTTGCTGGTAAGCGTGTGAATGCTGATCGGCAGGCCGATGTCCGCCGCCGCCGCCCACAGCGGATCGTAGAGCGCGTCGCTGTACTCCGTGCCTTCCGGCGGCACGGCGGCGATCATCGCGCCGCGCAATCCGCGCTTCGCCCAGCGCTGCAGATCCTTCACCGCATGGTCCACGTTGTATACCGAGATCAACGCCAGCCCCACCAGCCGGTTGGGCGCCTGGCCGCACATCTCCACCAGCCATTCGTTGTAGGCGTTGAACGCCGCTTCCTGCAGCTCGGCGTCCGGCATGGCGTAGAGATTCATCGCATACGTGCAGTACAACACTTCGCCGGAGACGCCGTCGACTTCCTGGTCCTTGAGCCGCTCCACCGGGTCGTAGCCGCCCGGCCGCAGGTCCTTGTGCTGGATGTCCTTGAACTTGACCAGCTCCTCTTTCGGTATGCCCGTCGCCGCTATGCTGTCGATGGACCGGGGAGCGATGCCGTCGCATACGAACCATGTGCCCGGCTTGCCTTGGTAATCGGGAACGAAGCGCGGTCCCCGCTCGCGGAATTTCCGGTCAAGCCGCGTCTCCCACAGGTTCACGGGCTCGAATACATGCGAGTCCGCGGAGATTATCGTGTTCTCAGTCATGGCTCCTCCGCCGGTTCAGGAAAACGGTGAATGGTGAATAGCGTGTGAGGGGTGGGAAGGGCAATACGACCGGACTATTGTAGTCCCAAAGGGCGGAAAGGCGTCTCGGGCGCAGAACTAATATCAGGGTATCCTCCAGGTTCCAGGTTCC